>JAFPUX010000114.1 GCA_017413145.1 Kiritimatiellia bacterium
CGCCGAGCGCGGCGCGGGCGTCCGCGTCGCGGACGATGCGCAGCACCTCGGCGGCGAGCGCGTCGGCGGCCGCGACCTCGCGGACCGCGTCCGCCGCGCGGAACGTCTCCATGACGGCCGCGAAGTTCTCCGTGTGCGGGCCGAGCACGACCGGCTTGCCGAAGCTGCACGGCTCGATCATGTTCTGCCCGCCCTCGTTCGGAGCGAGTGTCTTGCCGACGAACACGAGGTCCGCGAAACTGTAAAGAGGGAACAGGACGCCGGTTTCGTCGACGAGGAGGATACACCCGCCTGCGGGCGGCTCCGCCGTCCGCAGGCGGGTGCTGCGTTCGACGACGAAACCGTCCTTCTCCAGTTCCGAGAGGACTTCGGCGGCGCGTTCGGCGTGGCGCGGGACGAGGACGAGCCGCAGCGACGGAACGGACTCGCGGGCGGCGCGCCACGCGCGCGCCAGGGCGAGCTCTTCGCCCGGCCAGGTGGAGCCGCCGAGCAGGACGAGGTCGCGTCCCGGCTCGACGCCGCCGCGCGAGAGGATGCCGCGGGCGCGGGAGAGCGCGTCGGCGGACGGCGGCGGGACGTCGAACTTGACGGAGCCCGTCACGCGGATGCGCTCCGGCGGCGCGCCGGTCGCGACGAGGCGGTCGCGGTCGAGCGGCGACTGCGCGAGGAGCGTGTCGAAGGATCGGAGCACCGGCCCGAAGAAGAAGCGCAGGCGGCGGTAGCCGGGCGCGGAGCGGTCGGAGACGCGTCCGTTGAGGAGCAGCAGCGGCACGCCCTTGCGGTGCAGCGCGCGCAGGAGGTTCGGCCAGAACTCGGACTCGGTCAGGACGAGCGCGGTCGCGTTCACGGCGGCGAGCGCGCGGCGCACGCAGCGCGGAAAGTCGAGCGGCAGGTAGATCACGACGTCGTCCGGCCCGGCGATCTTCTCGCAGACGCCGCGGCCGGTGGAGCTCGTCGTGGAGAAGACGCACGAAAAAGACGGGTCGCGGCGGCGAAGCTCGCGGATGACCGTGCCGGCGAGGTTCGCCTCGCCCACGGACACCGCGTGGATCCAGACGCGCGGCTTCTCCGCGAGACGGCGCGCGGTCTCGGGGTCGTACTTGCCGAAGCGCTCGGAAAAGTGCGCGCGGTAGCCGCCGCGCTTCTTCATGCGGCGCAGGAACTTCGGGAGCATCGCCACGTAGGCGATCGCGAAGAGGATGTTGTAGAAGAACCAGCGCACGGGGGAAGTGGAAGAGTGGAAAAGTGGAAGAGAGGAAAAGTGGCGCGGGGCGCGCGATTCATTCGACGGTCAAGCCCGGGACGGTTTCGGGCGGGAGGACGCCGTAGTTCTTCGGGCCGACCTGTTCGAAGGAGTGGATGCGGTTGGCGGCGCGGTCGTGCCAGACGTAGGCCAGGCCGTTGTGCCAGCGGCGCATGAAGTAGCGCTCGGAGTGGTGCTCGCGCGGCGCGGAGAAACGCGCGAGGAAGCCCTCGCAGCCGTTGATGCGGCGCGGCTCCATCGACTCGACGCGGATACTGTTCGTGCGCACGACCTCCGCGTAGAGCGATTCGAGCGTCTTGCCCTCGAGGATCAGGTCGGCGAGACCCCAGCGGCGGAAGGTGACGCGCGCCTTCGACTCGTCGCCCTCGAACGCCATCATCGCGTTGGCCGGGTAGGCGGCCATGTCCTCGATCTTGTAGTCGCGCGGCAGGACGCAGCGGATGCCGAACAGGTCGTAGGCGCACGTGGCGGGGTCGTCGTTGAACCCCGTCGCGGCGACGACCGGCTCGACGAGCCCCGCGCGGCCGCGCTCGGAGGAGTGCCCCTCGAAGATCCACTGCACGAGCTTGCCGCCGAAGCGGTCGTACGCGAGCGCGGTCGTCGGAAGCAGCTCGCCCGCCCAGCCGACGAGGAACGGGCCGACCTCCTTCGTGCGGACGTCCTCCGGGCGCAGCCGCGCCTTGCGGCCGCCGCGCGAGCGCGTGACCTGGTTGGAGAGGAACGTCGCGAGGGTCGTCGCGCGGTCGGGCTCGCGCTCGCACGGCTCCCAGCTCACCGTGGCCTCCAGGCCGCGGCGCGTGGCCCACTCGATGCGGCCGACGCGGTCCTCGACGGCGTATTGCGAGACCTCCCAGTCCGCGGGGACGCGCCCGGCGACATGGTGCCAGGCGAACGTCTGCGGGAGCTTGACGGGATCCGGGCCGTTCGCTTTCATGGCGAGCGATTCTAGCACACCCCGCCCCGCCGCGTCTACGGCAGCAGCCGCAACAGAGACTTGAGGAAGAACGCGCGCGGCCTGAAGACGCGCTTCACCGGTGCGCGCACCCATTCGACGCGCTCCTGGCGTCCGCCGCGGTCGTTCTCGATCCGGACACGGACGCAGTAGGGCTCGCCCGGCTCGAAGCGCTCGCCGTTGCAGTCGCCCAGCAGCGCGGAGAAGTCCGCGGCGCCCTCGTGCGCCGTCGCGACCTCGCGCGCCGCAGCCGCGTCGAGCGAGGCTTCGTCCGGCGCGATCGCGACCGTGACCGTCGCGCGGCGCGCGCCATCGCCGAACGCGGCAATCGAGCCCTCGACCGCGATGCCGTGGCGGTGCGTCGAGACGCGCAGGGAGGCGAGCTCCGGGAAGTCCGGCCGCGGCGTGTAGCGGACGATCACGCAGCCGCTCCCGCCCGCGCCGCCTCCCGTGGCGGGGTTCCACGTCCCGCCGCCGCCGCCGCCGCCGCGCCCGTCGCGCCCCGGCGAACCGGGCGTCTCGGCATGGTTCGCGGCGCCGCGGCCGTGCTCGCGGTCGGACGGGTCGCCGCC
>JAFPUX010000115.1 GCA_017413145.1 Kiritimatiellia bacterium
CGGGCGCGGACGGTCTCGAGCAGGCGGCGGCCGGCGGGGCCGGCGGGCTCGAGCGAGAGCGGGGATTCGGCGAGGGCGGCTGCGTGCTGCCAGTCGCGCGCGGCGACGGCGCGGTCGATGCGGCGCAGCAGGTCCTGCGCGGACTCGTAGGCGGCCTGGTTGGCGCCGCACGCGCCGCAGAACTGGATGCCGAAGCGCATCTCGGCGTCGCACTCGAGGCAGTGGACCTGGCCGTTCCAGCCGCAACCGTCGCAGAAGCGTTTCTCGAGCGGGTTCACGGTGCCGCACCACTTGCAGCGCCACGTGGTGCGGACCGTCGGGATCGCGGGGCGGGCGTCCGCGAGGCGGGCGGCGATGTCGGCGTCGAACGCGGCGGCGGTCGGGTGGCGGCGCGCCGGGTCGGTGGCGAGCGCCTTGGAGAGGAGCGGGCGCAGCGAAACCGGCAGCTCGTCCTCGCGGAAGAAGCGCGGGTTCTTGCCGGTGAGCGCGAAGAAGAGCAGTGCGCCGAGGCCGTAGACGTCGGTCCGGGCGTCGCAGCGGGAGGCGTCGACCTCCTGTTCGGGGGCGCCGTAGCCGAGCGTGAGGAGCTTTTCGCCGGGGACGGTGAGCGTGGCGCCGGAGGAGGTGCCGGACGCGCCGTCGCCCGAGAGGTGCGCCAGGCCGAAGTCGGCGACCATGGGCTCGCCGTCGGCGTCGAGGAGGATGTTGGAGGGTTTCAGGTCGCGGTGGACGACGCCCGCGGCGTGGGCCGTCTCCATCGCGCGGCCGATCTTGAGCAGCAGGGCGAGCGCCTCGCGCGGGCGGTAGACGCCGCCGGACTGCACGCGCTGCTCGAGCGTCTGGGGCGGGCGCGGCGCGCCGGGGGAGGGCGGCGGGAGCGCGCTCTCCACGTACTCCATCGCGATGTAGGGGCCCTCCTCGTCCTCGCCGATCGCGTAGATGTGGACGATGTGCGCGCTGGAGAGCGCGGCGGCGGCGCGCGCCTCGCGCAGGAAGCGCCCGCGGACGGCGGGGTCGGCGCGGCGCTCGGGGCGCAGGCGCTTGATCGCGACGCGGCGTCGGAGGCGGCGGTCGACGGCGAGCAGCACGTCTCCCATGCCGCCGCGTCCGATCGTTCCGACGATCTCGTACGCGTCCGCCGCGCGCTCGGTTCCGAACGACTTCGCGTTCCGCGCGCCGGAGGCGGCGGGCGGCGCGGGATCGGGCGCGACGGGGCGTTTGGCCTGTTCGGGTATGACTTCGGTCATGGGGGACTTCGCGTGTGCGGCGGGGATTCTACACCAAGCCGCTCGCCGGGTTCAAGACGCCCCGGTGCCGGGGAAGGGCGCGAGCCGCGCGAGACGGGGCGCGAGCGCCTCGGCGGGGAGCCCCATGACGTTCGTGAACGAGCCGTCGAGGGACTCGACGACGCGTTCGCCGAGCGTGGCGACGTCGTAGGCGCCGGCGCGGTCGAGCGTCCGCGCCGCGTCGAGGTAGGCCGCGGCGTCGTCGCGCGAAAGCGCGCGGAACCGGACGCGCGTCGTCTCGACGAAGACGTCCGGCGCTGCGGAACGTCCGGGCGCGGAGAGCGCGACCGCGGTGTGGACGCGGTGTTCGCGTGCCGGACCTCGGCCTCCCGCCCGCGCTCGCGCGCTCGCTTTGCTCGGAGCTCGCCGCCCTGCGCCTGGAACGCCTGTGGCTGGCTTCGCCGGAGTCCTCGTCCGACGACTTCGACGCGAGCCGCGCCTTCTGCGATTTCGTGAACGGATCCGGCCGCGCGACCGTGAACGGGAAGGCGGTCGAACCGCCCGGTCCCACGCTCGACGATCTGTTCCGCGAAGCCGAAACGCCCGGCGAGCGCCTCGCCCTGCGCGTGCGGCTCCTGCGCCGCGTCCTCGCGCTGCCCGACCGCTCCGCGCGATACACCGAGAACGACGGGAACGCGACCTGGCGCGAGCACTGGGGCCGCCAGAAGTTCGTCGAACGGATGGTCGACGACCGTTCGGGCGACAAGCCGCTCGTCGAGGAGCAGCTCGTCCCGTGGCTGCGCGTCGCCGACTACGTCCGCGACCTGCGCCGCGCCGCGGACGCCGTCGCGGACGCCCGCGTCCCCCGGACCGTCATGACCCCTCCGCGCATGGTCGACGGCGTCGGCCACTGGGACGACGGACCGGTTACCAACCGGGTCATGGTCCCGGTCCACGCCATCGAACTCGACGAGGCGCGGTGGTACGCCGTGCGCGACATGGGTGACCACGCCGGCCACGCCGTCGCGGCCGACCCGCCCGAATTCGTCGAGGCCTTCGCCCGCGACCTCTGCCGCCGCGCCGGCATCGACGACCCGGACGACGTCGACATGTTCGTCGACCAGACCGACGGGCAGGCGGCCGACTGGGCCACG
>JAFPUX010000116.1 GCA_017413145.1 Kiritimatiellia bacterium
AGCGAGACGCGCGCGCGGACGTCGGCCTGCGCGGCGCCGGCGCGGACCTCGGAGCGGTCGGCGCGCAGGCCGGCCAGCAGGCCGATCGCGGAGAGCAGGACGGACTTGCCGGCGCCGGTCTCGCCCGTGACGGCGTCGAGCCCCGGGCCGAACGCGATGTCCGCCTTCTCGACGACCGCGAGGTCGCGCACCGACAGCTCTTCGATCACGGCGGGCGTCAGCGGGCGGAGGGAAGCACCACGGAAACCTTCGTGAAACCCGCGTCGCGCGCGGCGTCGACGAGCCGTTTAACGAGCGCGGCGGGCGTTTCGGCGAACGCCTGGATGCGGACGTTGGCTTCGGGGATGCTTTTCCCGAAAATGCGGATGCGCTCGAGCATGTCCTCCTCCTCCACTTCGAGGCCCTGCCACGTGAGGCCGTTCGGGGCGGCGAGGATGTTGATCACGGAGCCGTTCGGCGGAATCGGGAGGGCAGGGTAGGCCGCGGCAAGCGTTTGGATGGAATCCACGGCGGGCGGCTCCGCCACCGAAACTTGGAGGGAATCCACCGCCGGCGGCAAAGCCGCCGGCGTGGATTCCGTGATGGCGGCTTCGCCGCCCGCGACGGGAGCGGGTTCCGCGTGCGTTTCGACGGGAGGAGGCTCCGCCTCCCCCGAACCCCCTTCGGCGGATTGTTCACCATTGCCACCAGTGGCACCATTGTCCACCAAATCCAACTCCGCGACCTCCGCGGACTCCGCGTGGGATTCATCGGCAGGGACGGGCTCCGCGACCTCCGCGGACTCCGCGTGGGATTCAACGACGGGGACGGGCTCCGCGACCTCCGCGGACTCCGCGTGGGATTCATCGGCGGGGACGGCCGGAGCGGGCTCCACCGACGCCTGCGTGTCGAGAGCGTCGAGGAAGCTCCGCATGTCGCCGCGGATGTCGGGCGGCAACTCGACGGGGACCGACTGCGCGGGGGCCGCCGGAAGAGCTTCCACCGGTGCGGGAGCTTCTTCGACGGGCGTGGGAACTTCTTCGATCGGAGCAGGCGTTTCCTCGACGGGCGCGGGAGTCTCGACGGGCGCGGGTTCTTCGGCGACGGAAAGCCCGAAGCTCTTGGCGACGAAGTTGGCGACGACGCCGGCGACGGTGTCCTCCCAGCCCTTGAAGTCGTGGCCGGCCGGGCGGACGAGAACGAGTTCTCCCTGGCCCGGACGGGCGTCGACGAAACGCTGGCCGCAGGTCCAGGGGACGACGGTGTCGGCCTGGCCGTGGACGACGAGGAGCGGGCCGCCGAAGCTGGCGGCGGCGGGGTAGGGGTCGGTTTCCTGGGCGTCGAGGATGTAGTCGCGGCCGAGGCGGAAGCGGCCGTCCAGGACCGGAACGGTTTCAGGCGGGTCGAGCGGGTCGAAGACGGCGTCGAGGACGCGGCCGCGGAGGGCGTCCTCGCGCAGCACGGCGGCGGGCGCGAGCAGGACGAGCGCGTCGACGGAGCCGGAGCCGAGACGCGCGGCGGCGAGGGCCGCGACGACGCCGCCCTGCGAGTGGCCGACGAGGGCGGCGCGGGCGCCGCGGACGTTGCGGTAATAGTCCATGACGGTCTCGACGTCGAGCACTTCGTTGGAGACGGTCATGCGTTCGAACGGGCCTTCGCTCGCGCCGTGGCCGTTGAAGTCGAACCGGGCGACGGCGACGCCGCGGGCGCGCAGGGCCTTCGAGAGCGCGTCGAAGAGGGGATTCTCCTTCGCGGACCCAAGGCCGTGGCAGAGAACCGCGACGGGCGGCGTCGCGCCGTCCGGGACGGCGTCCGGCTGTTCCTCCGCGCAGGCGAGGCGCAGCGTGGCGTCGTCGAGGGAGAAGACGCCGGCCTCGGCGGCGTCGCCCGAATCGGACCGGACGAGCGAAAAGCGGTTGGGTTCGGCCGCGGCGGCGGCGAAGGCGAGCAGGGAGAGGGCGGCGGGAAGGATTCTGCGCATGGGCGGACCTTTCGTGGAAGAAGCGGGAAAGAAGTATACCAGACACGCCCCGCGGAGAAAAGCGTTTTCCGCGCGCGGGGGCGGCGCGGGGGAAAACAAGGACGGCCGGGCGCGGAGACGCGCCCGGCCGTCCGGCGGGAGAGGGGAGGGGACCGGCTATTCGGCCATGTCGTATTCCTCGCCGTCGTCTTCGTCGGCGTCCGCGCCGCCGCCGAGGGAGCCGGCCATCATCATGACGGGCATGAAGCCCATCATGGCGGCCTGCTGGAATTCCTCCTTGGTCTTGGCCTTGGCGCAGTTCTTCGCGGCGGCGGACACGGCGGGGAAGATGGCCATGATCTGCTGCTTCATCTGGGGAGGGACCGAGAAGTCCGCGAGGCCTTCCTTGGCCTCCTTGACGCCGTCGGCGAAGCCGTCGGCCATCTCCTTGGGGATCCACTTGCCCTCGACGGGGGAGAAGTCCTCCGTGTCGTCGTCGACCGTGACGGCGACCGTGCCGTCGTCGTTCTGCTTGGCGGAAATCTCGGGCATCTTGAACGCGGGGAGGTTGTCCGTGACGCCGGCCATCTCGAGCGGCTTGGCGGCGAGGACCTTGGCGAGGTTGCCGGCCTTGATGTCGTCGTAGGAAGCGGCCTTGACGACGGCGGCGGCCTTGGCGATCATGCGGATCGTGTCGGGGCGGTCCTCTTCGTCGACGTCCGCGAGGGCGAACTCGGCCTTCTTGAGGGCGACGCCGGCGATGTCCTTGAGCGCGCCCTGGGCGGCGGTCCAGAGGTCGGCGTCGATCTTGGAGGCGAAGAGCTTCACGACGTCCGCGACGTCCTTCTGGTAGGAGGCGGGGAGGGCGTTCCACACGGCGGCGAAGTCGCCGGACTTGGCCGAGTAGAACTGCTTGGCGGCCGCGAGGGCGGCGGTTTCGGAGGGCGTCGCGGCGGGAGCGGCGATCGCGGCGGCCGCGAGGGCGGCGGCGAGGAGCGTCTTCTTCATGGTCGGATGGTTAGGTGGTTGGGTGGTTGGGTGGTTTGATCGTTCGCGGGTTGCAGGTTCGCGGGTTGCGGGTTCGAACGTGGGACTTGGAATCCGGAACCTGCGAACTTCCGCGGGAGGGCCGGCTAGCCCGCGCGGCCGCGGATGCGGCCGTGCTTGAGGAAACCGTCGTACTCGCGCATGACGAGGTAGGACTCGATCTGGCGCATGGTGTCGAGCGCGACGCCGACGATGATCAGCAGCGAGGTGCCGCCGAAGAAGGACGCGAGCTCGGCGGGGAGCTGGCCGCCGCCCCAGCTGCGGAGGACGGACGGCAGGAGGGCGATGATGATCAGGCCGACGGAGCCGATGACGGTGACGCGCGTCATCGTCAGGTCCAGGAACTCGGCCGTGGGCATGCCCGGGCGGATGCCGGGGATGTAGCTGTTGGACGCCTTCATGTCGTCCGCGATGCGGACGGCGTTGAACTGCGTGGCGATCCAGAAGAACGAGAAGAACAGGATCAGCAGCGCGTAGGAGATCAGGAAACAGGGGCCGGGGCGGCCGTAGCCGTTGTAGAGGTTGTCGCCGTAGCGCTGGAGCCAGCCGAGCCACGGGGCGTCCACGCGGCTGAAGAGCCAGCCCAGGACCGTGAGGATCGGGCCGGCGAAGATGATCGGCATGACGCCCGCGTAGTTCACGCGCAGGGGCATGTAGGTCGAGCGCCCGCCCGCGACGCGGCCGCCGACGGCGCCGCGCGCGGCGTGGACCGGGACCTTGCGGACGCCGTCCGTGAGCAGGATCGTGCCGGCGAAGACGAAGAACGCGAGCGCGAGCAGGAAGACCAGGGTGAAGAAGTTCAGTTCGGCGGGCTGGCCGCCCTGCGGGAAGAACTTGAGCACCGTCTCGTAGATCGCGCCGGGGAGGCGGGCGCAGATGTTCACCATGATGATGACCGACATGCCGTTGCCGATGCCGCGCTCGGTGATCTGTTCGCCGAGCCACATGACGAGCATCGTGGCGGAGGTCATGGCGATCACGGTGAGGAGGCGGAAGCCGAAGCCGCGGAAGGCGACGACCGGGACGCCGCCCGGCGAGACCATCGACTCGATGCCGGCGGCGATCGCGTAGGCCTGGCCGGCGCAGAGCACGAGCGTGAGGTAGCGCGTGACCTGCGTGAGCTTCTGGCGGCCGACGTCGCCCTCGCGCGCCATCTTCTCCAGCGACGGGACGATCGCCGTCATGAGCTGGATGATGATGCTCGCGTTGATGTAGGGCCAGATCGAGAGCGTGCCGACGGAGAACTTCGAGAGCGCGCCGCCGGTGAAGATGTCCAGCATCCCCATGAGACCGCCCATCGCGCTGCGGTTGGCGTTGATGATGTCGCCCATCGCGGCGGCGTTCACGCCGGGGGTGGGGACGGCCGCGACGAGGCGGCAGATGAAGATCAGGCCGAGGGTGAAGAGGATGCGGGAGCGGAGCTCCTTGATCTTCCAGATGTTGCTCAGGGTCGACATGGGGGGCGACTTGCGTGTGTGTGGTTCGGACGGTTCCGGGCCGCGGAGTCCCGGAAAAGACCCGGGTTCCGCGGCAAAAATCGCGCACATTCTACCAGACGGGCGCCCGAAAGTCCAGCGGAGTTTTCGGCCGCCGGCGCGTCGGGGCGCGCGGACAATTTTCGTTTGCCGCGGCGGGACCGTTGTGCTAGAATCGGCGGCCTTTCCGAACCTCCATGAAAATCGCAGAACTCCCTTTCGTCAAGGAATTCGTCCGGTTGTGTTCGATCGGGGACGCCCAGGGCTTCCACGAGCGCAACGGCGGCAACCTCTCCTACCACATGCGCCCCACCGAGGCCAAGGCCGTCCGCGGCATCCTCGGCGCGAAGAAGCCCGGCCCCTGGACCGACGTCGACCCGAAGGGCGACGTGGCGGTCCCCGGCCTCGGCGGCGAGTGGTTCCTCGTGACGGGCTCCGGGAAGTTCTTCCGCAACGTCGCCTACGACACCGAGGCGTCCGTCGCGATCTGCGAGCTGGACAAGGAAGGCGCGCACTACCGCGTGCGCTGGGGCCTGCGCGACGGCGGGCGCCCCACGTCCGAGTTCTCCAGCCACCTGATGAACCTCGAGGTCAAGGACCGGCTTTCCGGCGGCCGGGTGCGCGTGATCTACCACGCCCACCCCGCGAACCTCATCGCGATGACCTACGTCGTGCCCCTGACCGACCGCGATTTCACGCGCGCGCTCTGGAACACGATGACGGAATGCCCCGTGATCTTTCCGGAGGGCGTCGGCGTCGTGAAGTGGATGGTCCCCGGCGGCCGCGAGGTCGCGGTGGCGACTTCGAAGCTCATGGAGACGTACAACAACGTCGTCTGGGCGCACCACGGCCTCTTCTGCGCGGCCGACACGTTCGACAACGCGATGGGCCAGATGGAAACGATCGAGAAGGCCGCGAAGATCGTCATGCTCGTCCTTTCCTCCGGCCGCAAGCCCCTGACCGGCATTTCTTCCGACGGCTTCCTCGCCATCGGCAGGATGTACGGCGGCGACATCCCGGAGCGTTTCCTGTAGATCCGTTCCAAGTTCGCTCTCACCTCTCACCTCCCGCCTTTCACCTTCCGAAAGACCCTCCCATGGCCGACAAAGACATCAAAAACCTCTCCCACACCACCGGCGGCACGCCCGAAGAAATCGAGCAGCTCAAGGAATGGTGGAACGCCCACGGCAACGCCGTCACGATCGTGCTGTGCGTCGTCCTCGCCGTCGTGCTCGGCTCCCGCTGGATCCGCTCGCACCGCGAAAACAACGCGGCGCAGGCGCTGGCGGCGCTGCAGCAGGCGCGCGACGTGCCCGCGCTCGAATCCTTGATCCACGAGAACCGCTCCTCCGGCGTCACCGATTTCGCGCGCCTGCGCCTCGCCGCGATGCACGACGCGGCCGGCGAATGGGAGCAGGCCGCGGACGCCTACCGCGGCTTCCTCGACGCCGCTCCGCAGCACTTCCTCGCCGACGTGGCGGCCTTCGGCCTCGCGCACTGCGACGAGGCGCTCGGCCGCGTCGCCGAAGCGGCCGAGGCGTTCCGCAAGTTCCACGAAACGGATTTCCCGAATTCCGCCCTCGCGCCCGACGCCCGCATCGCGCAGGCCCGCTGCCTGATCCTCACGGGCACCGACGAAGGCAAGCGCGAAGGCAAGGCACTCCTCGACCTGTTCCTCACCGAGTACCCCGGGACCCCGTGGGCCTCGCAGGCCGACGAAGTCATCCGCGCCAAGGACCGCCTGTCCGTTCCCGCCCCCGCCGGCCAGATCGACTTGAGCGCGCTCCTGCGGCCTTCCGAGCCCGCGCCCGATGCGGCGCCCGAAGCGCCCGCCGCCGAGCCCGCCGCCGAGCCCGCGCCCGAAACTCCCGCCGCCGAAGCGCCCGCCGCCGAAGCCCCCCTCGCGGTCCGCATCGACGGCGCGGAGCCGATCACGGTCGCCGAGCTCGACGAAATGACCGACGGCATCTTCCGCCAGTACGCCCGCCAGATTCCGCCGGAGATGGCGGACCGCGCCCGCGCCGACATCCGCCGCCGCGCGATGCAGAACCTGATCGACCAGCGCATCCTCTGCGCCGAAGCCGCCAAACAGGGCCTGACGCTCGACCCCGCCGAAAAGCTCGCCGCGCTCGCCGAAATGACCGGCGGCATCACGAACGTCGAAACCGCCGCCCTCGTCTCCGGCACCACGCCCGAGAAGTTCGACAAGATGTTCTCCGAGTCGCTGCTCGCCAGCAAGCTCGTCTCCCTCCAGACCAACGGCATCGCCGAGCCGACCGACGAAGCGGCGAAGGCCCGCTTCGACGAGATCGTCAAGGAGCACCCCGAGGCCGCGCACATGCCCGACCAGGTCACCGCCGCGCACATCCTCGTGATGGCCGAAAAGGACAAGGTCACGCCCGAGGAGGACGCCGCCGCGCTCGCCAAGATCAACTCCATCCGCGAGCGCGCGCTCGCCGGCGAGGACTTCGGCGCGCTCGCCGGCGAGTTCTCCGAAGACCCCGGCTCCAAGGACAAGGGCGGCGAATACACGTTCGGCCGCGGCCGCATGGTCCCCGAATTCGAGAAGGCCGCCTTCGAGCAGGAGATCGGCGTCGTCGGCGAACCCGTCCGCACGAGCTACGGCTACCACATCCTCAAGGTCTCCCAACGCACGCTCGAGCACGACGTCACGTTCGAGGAAGTCGCCGACACGATCAAGGAGGGCATGCGCCGCGAGGCCGTCGCCGAAAAGGTCCAGTCCTACGTGAAGGGCCTCCGCGACGCCGCGAAGGTCGAAATCGTCGAGCGCGCGGTCGTCTCCGAGCCGATCGCCGTCCCCGTTCCGCCGCCCGCGCCCGAAGCGCCGGCCGCGGAAACTCCCGCCGCGGAACCCGCCGCGCCCGAAACGCCGGCCGCGGAAACCCCCGCCGCGGAACCCGCCGCGCCCGA
>JAFPUX010000117.1 GCA_017413145.1 Kiritimatiellia bacterium
CGCGCGCGTCGCGCTCGGCGCCGAGCAGCGCGTCCTGGTCGCGCAGGAAGCCCGGATCGAGCGGCGCGGGCGGGCGGACGTTCATGAGCGCCCGCAGCAGGAGCCGCCGCGCGGCCGGATCGCCGCGCGGGAACTCCCGCTCCCACGCGCGCCGTTCCGGCATCTCCGCGAGAAGATGCGCGACAAGCGGCTCGATGAGGGGGCTTTCCATCAGGCGAGCAGCCAGTCCGCCATTTCGCCGGCGGCCTTCAGGTCGTCCGGCTTTTCCAGGATGGAGCCGGGGACGTTGGCGTCGCCCGCGACGTGCGCCCTGCATTGCCGGAATCCGGCCGTCGCGAAGCTCTTCAGGTTCGTCTCGACCATTCCCTTGTAGACATCGACGGGCCCGAAGCCGGCGAAGAAGAAGCCGCCGACCTTCTTGTCCTTGCGCCCGGCCATGGAGAAGTCCGGCTGCGAGAAGTCCATGAAGGAATACGTTCGGTCGAGGAACGCCTTGAGCTGGGCGGGGAACTGGTCCCAGTGCACGGGCGCGAGGATCAGCATCGCGTCGCACTTGTCGATTTCGGGAATCAGCGCGGTGAAATCGTCCGGCTGGACGCAGCTCGGCTCGTGGCGGCGCTTGCAGCCGTCGCAGGCCAGACAGACGCGGACATCCTTTTCGCCGACGTGGAAATACACGACGTCCGCCCGGCTTTCCAGGCGGGGGGCGAGGTGGCGCTCCAGGGCGTAGGAGTTTCCGTTCCTGCGCTTGCTCGCATTCACGACGAGCAGCTTCTTTTTCGTTCCGTTCTCTTCGTTCATCGGGGTGGTTCCTTGTCTTGAGGTTGCGCGGTGGGTGCGGCTACCACTTCACCGGCTCATTGAGGATCGTGCCGTCGGAAGGGTTGACGGCGCCGGGGGCGGCGGCGACATACTGGACGCAGAGCATCACGAGCGGCTTGTCGCCCGTGTTGCGGACGGCGCGCTTGCCGGCGGGTGCGACGCGGACGACGCTGCCCTCCTTCACCGGGATGTTCGTGCCGTCGACCTGGTACTGCCCTTCGCCCGCGAGGAAGAAGTAGAGCTCCTCGTGGTCCTTGTGGAGGTGGTAGAAGCCGCCTTCGGTGCCGGGCGCGAAGACCTGGAAGGAGAAGTCCGCGCCGCCGGCCTTCACGGGCGCGCCGCCGAAGACCTTGCCGGGGATCTTGACGCCGGGGCCGAGCTCGAGCTCGTAGTCCTTCAGTTCGGACAGCGGCCCGAGATCGATGGCGGTGGCGTTGGGGATGTCGCAGATGGTCTGGATTGTTTTCATGGTGTGTTTTCCTGTTGTGGGTTGGTTGTGTTTGAAGATTCGGGGGTTCAAGGGCGGCTCCGCAGCCGTTCCGCGTTCGCAGTCCGCTGCGCGGACGTTCCGGAGAGGTTTTTCCCGAGCAGGCGCTCGAGCGCCTCGGACTCCTTGCGGTCGAGTCCGGCATAGAGGAAGCGGGCGAACCGGCGCGAAATCGCGTCGAAGGCCGGGCGAAGCGCCGCGCCTTCGGGGGTGAGGCGCACGACGACGCTGCGGGCGTCGGTCGCGGACGGAACGCGCGCGACGTAGCCGAGCGCCTCGAGCTTGTCCACGAGGATCGTCGTCGTGGGCTTCGTCCGGCGGGCGAACGCGGCGATTTCGTGCATCGTGGCCTCGCCCTTTTTGAAAAGGATGGCGAACACGTCGCCGTGCGACGGCGCGAGGCCCTTCAGGCCCGCCGCCGCCAGTTCGGCGACGAGCCATCGGTCCGCGCGCTCGTGCGCCACCGCCAGAAGATGTCCCAGGTTGCGTTGCACGGGCCGGGAGTATAGTTAGACATCTAACAAAAGTCAAGCGCAAAATCGCGCAAGCGGCGCGGGGGGGGGGGGGGGGCGCCCCCCCCCCCCCC
>JAFPUX010000118.1 GCA_017413145.1 Kiritimatiellia bacterium
CGCCCCCCCCCTTCTCCTTTTCGACGCGGACGCCCGCCGCGCGGGCGTCGGCGATCCAGCGGCGCGCGGCTTCGGCGCGGTCTTCGCCCCACGGCCACGGGACGCGCGCTTTTTCGCAGAAGACACGGCAGTCGTCCCAGTGCAGGAGGATCGCGTGGCGCGGCGCGAGCAGCTCGCGGCGCACGCGCGCCGCGTAGGGTTCGCCCTGCTCAGCTGCCGCCGCGGCGGCGTCCTCCATCGCGCGCGCGGCGGCGACAAGCGTCGCCGGCGGCATCCATCCGTCGCAGCCGCGGTGGTAGCACCCGACCGGCACACCGCCCGCGGCGGGCGGCTCGTTGACGAGCGCGATATAGCGGTGCATGTGCGGCGCGGCGGCGCTTCCCCAGTAGCCGCGCACGAATTCGCGCAGGAGCGCGCGGTCGTCCGCCGCGGGATCCCAGAGCAGGTGGCCGAGGAGCCACGTCCGGAGCGGCGCGAGCTCACCCGCGCCGGAGCAGGTGTCGCCCTGCTCGAAGAGCCCGACCGCCCCCGCGCCCGCGAAGAGCCGCACGTTCGGGCCGAGCGAGAGCAGGTTCGGGTGCGGCGCGAAGTAGTCGTGGAAGTCGGTGACGTAGTCCCACACGAAGACCCGCCCCGGCGCGAGCGCGCACCAGTCGCGCAGGTCGCGGCGGAAGTCCGCGGCGGCGGGGAAGTCGGCGCGATCGAGCGGGACGGAGAACGGACACTCGATGTCGCAGAGGCGCACGAGGACGTTGCGGCGCGGCGCGACGCCCGTCGGCGCGCGGCGCGTGTACTGGTAGGCGAACGTCTCGACCGTCACACGCGGGAACTCGCGCTCCACCGCCTCGGCGACGCGGTTCACGAAGCGCAGCAGCGGTCCGGCGGGCACGCCGCCCGTCTCCGCTTCGGCGGCGCGGCACGCGGGACATTCGCACGCGCCTTGCCAGTCGTTCTGGCTCACGGAGATGAAGTCGCAGTCCGGGTCGGCGCGCAGGACGCGCAGCGTCTCCTCGACGAACACCGCCTCCATCTCCGGATTCGCGAGGCACAGCTGCTTCGCGACGCGCTCGCCGCCGACGAGCGAATACCATTCGGGGTGCGCGGCGAAGTGCTTCGCGGGCGGGAGGATTTCGAAGAACGAATGGTAGGCGCTCCCGCGCCCCTCGAAGAAGTGGAGCCTGTGGCAGCCGCCGAGCTCGGGCGGCACGGACGGCGCGTCGAACGCGGCGTAGCGGATGCGCGAGACGAAGTTGCCCTTGAGCCAGACGCGGAAGTCGGGGTCGTAGGCGCCGAGCGCGGAGACCTCGCGGTAGCGCAACGGCGGCGCGTGGCGGCGGACGAAACGCGGCGCGGGCAGCACGGGGCGCTTCGGCCAGTCGGCCTCCTCCGCGGTCCAGCGCCGCACGCCGTAGCCCTCCTCGAGGAACGTGTCCACGGCGTAGACCGGACCGCGGTCCGGATGGCCCGCGAGGACCGTCCCGCCCGCGACGGGCCGCACGAGGATCTCGTCCGGCGCCCAGTCGGCGCCGCCGCGCGCGATCTCCGCGGCGCGCGTATTTCCCACGAAAAAGCAGAATTTCGTCGGCCCCTCTTGTCCCGGCGTCCCAGCGTCCCGGCGTCCCAACGCCGCACTTTCCGCCACGATCGGCACATCGGTGCCGGACATCCGGCGGAGGCCGTCCGCGAGGCGTTCGGCGGCCGTGCGTTCGACGGCGGTGGGCTGGTCGGGGACGACGATCTCCGCGGTGCGCGCGCCGCTCTTGACGCCGAGCGCGGCGGGGATGGACCAGCCCGCTTCTTCAAGCATCGCCTCGGCGCGGGCGGCGTCCGCGCCGGCGAGCTCGGACACGATCCCGACCATCCGCGCGCGGAGCTTTTTGTTCGACGGGCGCAAGTTCACCATCAGGTTTCCCAGGACCATGCCCGTCTTCGCCATCGCGCAGGTCGAGACCATGTTGAGGACCATCTTCTGCGCGTTGCCGGCCTTGAGGCGCGTGGACCCCGCCACGACCTCCGCGCCGGTGTCGACGACGATCGGCAGGTCCGCCGCGCGCTCGATCGCCGTGGCGGGGTTCGAGCTCAGGCTCGCCGTCGCCGCGCCGCGCTCGCGGGCCGCCTCGAGCG
>JAFPUX010000119.1 GCA_017413145.1 Kiritimatiellia bacterium
AGCGAGCGACGCGGCGGGGAGCGCGACGTCCGCCGCGACCGCGCCGTTCGTTTCGACCGCGGCCGTCGCGTCGACCGCCCACGACGACCCGGCGAAGCCTGCGTGCGCGGTCGCGACGAGCGAGGTCTCCGCGGCGGGGGCGAGAGTCGCGGCGAACGTCGCCGCGAACGTCGGCAGAGCGAGCCCGCGCAGCGCGGGGGCGTACTCGATCGAGGCGGTTAGGTTCGAGAGGGCGGCGTCGCTGGACAGCGAGCCCTTGAGCGGGCCGCCGAACGCGCGGCCGTCGAGCGTGCCGGCATAGCCCGAGCCCTCGATCCAGCGCAGGCGCAGGTCGGCGCGGGCGGTCGCGTCCGCCACGAGGTCCGACGCGCCGGCCAGCTCGTTCGCGAAGGCCGCTGCGAACCCTTCGGCGGCCAGGTCGCCGACGCGGCCGCGCGCCAGCCCCCACGGCGTGAAGCGCGCTTCGAGGCGCGCGAGCGAAGGCGCGCCGGGCGCCGCGCCGACCGACACGTCGCGCACGTGGAGGCTGAACGGGGATATCCAATCCACCGTGCAGCGCGAGCTGCCCGGCTCGCCCAGGTCGAGGCAGGAGCGCGCGACGCGTCCCGCGACCGCGGGGCCCCAGCAGCCGGGGAACGTCGCGACGGCGAGGACCGCCGCGGAGACGATCGCGATTCGACGGCGGGTTTTCCGTTTCATTCCGCGCGCGTCCCGCTAGCGGACGTTCATGCCGTTGGTGACGCTCATGACGGCCTGCATGATCGCCACGGCGATGAAGGCGACCACGAGCGCGACGGCCGCGATCATGATCGGCTCGAGCGCGGTCGTGAACACCGTGATGTTCTTCGAGAGCTCGCGTTCGTAGCGCTTGGCGACGTGTCCGAGCGCGCGCGGCATGTCGCCGGTGCGCTCGCCGATCGCGATCATGTCGATGACCATCGGCGGGAAGACGCCGCCCTGCTCGAGCGGGCCGGAAATGGTCGTGCCGTCCGTCACGCGGTCGCGCGCCTTCGCGAGCTCGTCGCCGACGACCGCGTTGCCGACCGTCTCGCCCGTGATCGTGAGCGCGCGCAGGATCGGGACTCCGTTGCGCAGCAGAGACTCGAGCGTGCTCGCGAACGACGCGTAGACGCCGCACGCGACCATGCCCTTCACGAGCGGGGCGCGGAGCTTGAAGCCGTCCCACGCGCGGCGGCCGCGTTCGGTTGCGGTCCAGCGCTTGAACGCGAAGAACCCGCCGACGCCGAGCGCGACGAGAAGCAGCCAGTATTTCTTGAACCACGCGTTGGCGCCGAGCAGGGCGCGCGTCATTGGCGGGAGGCCGTCCGCACCCATCTGCGCGAAGATCGACTCGAACTTCGGCAGGATGAACGTCATCGCGAAGATCGCGACGGCGACGCCCATGCAGAGCACGACGGCCGGGTAGACCATCGCGGAGCGGATCTTGGACTTCATGTTCTGGATGCGCTCGTCCTGGTCGATGAGGCGGCGCAGGACGTCGTCCATCGCGCCGCTGGCCTCGCCCGCGCGGATCATGGCGACGTAGACGGGCGAGAAGACCTTGGGGAAGCGCGAGAGCGCGGCGGAGAAGGACTCGCCGCCGACGATCGCGTCGCGCAGGGCGACGATGACCTGCGAGCGGCCGCTGCCGTCGTCGCCGCGCCGCGCGAGCGCGTTGAGCGCGTTGCCGAGCGTCATGCCGCCTTCGAGCAGGTCCGCCAGCTCGTTCGTGAAGAGGGCCCGCTCCTGGGCGCTCATCCAGTTCGGGCGCGAAAGTTTGAGTCCGCCGCCGCGTTTCTTCTTCGCGGCGGCCTTGCCGGACGGGAGCGCCTTCGCGCCGCCCGCGGCGGCGCCGGCCTCCACGCGCACGGGCAGCAGGCCGAGGCGGGACACCGCGGCGAGCGCGGCGCGGCGGTCCGCCGCGTCGACGGTCCCGGTGCGGGTTTCCCCGTCCCGGCTCTTGGCCGTGTAGCTGAATTGCGCCATTGCGCCGCCGATGCTACCAGAAATCGACCGCGCGCGCAATCGCCGCTTCGCGGACGGTTGAAGCGCGGGCGCGTTTCCGCTAGAATGGTTCGCCGTGAACCTGCTGGCGAAGTTCCGCGAGACGGCGCTCTCCGTCCTGCCCGTTGCGGCGATCGTCCTGCTGCTCGGCCTCACGGCCGCGCCGCTCGGCGCGACCCTGCTCGCGCGCTTCGCGGTCGGGACGGTCCTGCTGGTCGCGGGCCTCACGGTTTTCCTGCTCGGCGTGGACGCCGGCGTCGAGCCGCTCGGCGAACGCGCCGGAGCCGCGCTCACCGCGAAGCGCAGCCTCGGGCTGCTGCTCGGCGTCGCGTTCGCGGTCGGGTTCGTCGTGACGGCCGCCGAACCGGACGTGCAGGTCTTCGGCGACCAGGTGCGCGCCGTCGTCCCCGCCGTCCGGAAGCTCCCGCTCACCGTTTCGATCGCGGGCGGCGTGGGCGCGTTCCTGCTCGTCGGCCTGCTCCGCACCGTGCTCTCGGTCCCGGTCAAGGCGACGCTGGCCGCGAGCTACGCGCTGCTTGCGCTCGCGGCGGCGTTCGCCGAGCCCGCGTTCGTGGGCGTGGCGTTCGACGCCGGCGGCGCGACGACGGGCCCGATGACGGTCCCGTTCGTGATGGCGCTCGGCCTCGGCGTGGCGTCCGTGCGCGGGCGCGGCGAGGGCGGCTTCGGCCTCACGGGCGTGGCGTCCGTCGGCCCGGTCCTCGCGGTGCTGCTCTATTCGTACCTGCTGCCGG
>JAFPUX010000120.1 GCA_017413145.1 Kiritimatiellia bacterium
GCCGCGGGCTCCGTGCGAAGTCGCCACATCTGGCGGAGGGAGAGGGATTCGAACCCCCGGACCCTTGCGGGTCAACGGTTTTCAAGACCGCCGCGATCGACCGCTCCGCCATCCCTCCGGGAGCGTTGTGGAAAACTAGCCTTCGCCCGCGAGGCGCGCGTTGCACGCCTTGGCGGCCGCTCTCCCCTCGCCCATCGCGAGGATGACGGTCGCCGCGCCGAGCACGATGTCGCCGCCGGCGAAGACGTTCCGCATCGTCGTTTCGTGGTTCGCGTCCACGACGATGTGGCCCTTCTTGTCGACTTCGATCTCCGACGTGGTCTGCGGGATGAGCGGATTGGACGCGTTGCCGATCGCGACGATGACGCAGTCGACGTCGATGACGTGTTCGCTCCCCGCCACGGGCACCGGGCTGCGACGACCGCTCGCGTCGGGCTCGCCGAGCTCGTAGCGGAGCACTTCCATCCCGGTCACGACGTCGTTCTCGTCGCCGAGAATGCGCGTGGGATTGCAGAGCAGGTGGAACTCGACGCCCTCCTCCTTCGCGTGCGCGACCTCCTCGACGCGCGCCGGCATCTCGGCCTCGGTGCGTCGGTAGACGAGCATCACCTTCTCCGCGCCGAGGCGCAGCGCGGTGCGCGCGGCGTCCATCGCGACGTTGCCGCCGCCGAGCACGGCGACGCGCTTGGCGTGGTAGAACGGCGTGTCCGCGTGCGCTTCGTCGAACGCCTTCATCAGGTTCGAGCGCGTGAGGTATTCGTTCGCGGAGAAGACGCCGATGAGGTTCTCGCCCGGGATGCCCATGAAGCGCGGCAAGCCCGCGCCGGACCCGACGAACGCGGCGTCGTAACCGTCCTCCTGCAGGAGCTTCGCGAGCGGGCGCGAACGGCCGACGATGAAGTCGGTGCGGACTTCGACGCCCATCGCCTGGAGCCCTTCGATTTCGCGCTGGACGATCGCCTTCGGGAGACGGAACTCGGGAATGCCGTAGGAGAGCACGCCGCCGCCCTTGTGCAGCGCCTCGAAGATCGTGACGTCGTGGCCGGCGCGGCGGACGTCGCACGCGAAGGCGAGCGACGCGGGACCGGCGCCGACGACGGCGACCTTCTTGCCGGTCGCAGGCGCGACGGCGGGCGGCGCGGCGTCGCCGCGCTCGCGCTCGAGGTCCGCGACGTAGCGCTCGAGGCGCCCGATCGCGACGGACTTCTGCACGTCCTTGTTCAGCTTGCCGACGGTGCAGCCCTTCATGCACTGGCGCTCCTGCGGGCAGACGCGCCCGCACACGCTCGGCAGGAGGCTCGCCTCCTTGATGACGCCGATCGCGCGCTTGTCGTCGCCCTCGGCGATCGCCTTGACGAAGCGGGGAATGTCGATCGAGACGGGGCAGCCGGCGGTGCAGGGCTTCGTGGGGCACTGCAGGCAGCGCTGCGCCTCGAGGCGCGCCATCGGCTCGGTGTAGCCGAGCGCCACTTCGCGCATGTTGCGGATGCGCGCCTTCGGGTCCTGCGAGGGCATCTCGCGCTGCGCGATCTTCGCGCGCTGCGCGGGCTTGAGGGCGGAAAGGTCCCCGAGCGCGGCGAGTTCCGCGCGCGCGGCGGCGTCGAGTTCGTTGCGGTTGTCGCTCATCTTACTTGCCCTCCTTCGCGGCGGCGTCCGCCATCGCGGCGAAACGGCATTCGTGGTCGAGTTCGCGCTGCTTCGCGAGCGCCTCGAACGGCTTGAAGGCCTTCATGCGCTTGAGCATGTTGTCCCAGTCGACCTGGTGGCCGTCGAAGTCGGGGCCCTCGACGCAGACGAAGCGGATCTTGCCGCCGACCGAGACGCGGCAGCCGCCGCACATCCCGGTGCCGTCGATCATGATCGTGTTGAGCGAGACGAACGTCGGGATGCCGAAGGGCTTCGTGGTCGCGGCGCAGAACTTCATCATGATGGGCGGGCCGATCGCGATCACGCGGTCGGGCGGGTTCTCGCTTTCGCACAGCTCCTTGAGCGGCGCCGTCACGAGGTCCTTGCGGCCATACGAGCCGTCGTCCGTGCAGACGATCACCTCGTCGGAGGCGGCGCGCATGCGGTCCTCGAAAATGAGCAGGTCCTTCGTGCGCGCGGCGAGGATGCTGGTGACGTGGTTGCCGGCGGCCTTCATCGCCTGGGCGATCGGGTGGATCGGCGCGACGCCGATGCCGCCGCCGCAGAGCACGACGCGGCCGAACTTCTCCACCTCGCTCGGCATGCCGAGCGGGCCGAGGACGTCGGCGAGGGCGTCGCCGACGCCAAGGCACGCGAGCTTCATCGTCGAAGCGCCGACGGCCTGGAAGACGACGGTGACGGTTCCGGCGGCCTCGTCGGCGTCGGCGATGGTGAGCGGGACGCGCTCGCCCCAGTCGTGGTCGACCTGGACGATGAGGAACTGGCCGGCTTTGTGCTCCCGGGCGATGTGGGGGGCCTCGAAGGCCATCTCGTAGACGTCGGCCGAGAGCTGCTTCTTGAAGACGATCTTGTTCATGGGAACGTCGGGGTGGTTGAAAACGGGCGGCAGTCTACCACAAACCGCCGTCCCGCTCAAGAAAATCCGGGCCGCGCGCCGCGCCGCGGCTCAACGCGGGCCGGCGGCGCCGGGCGCGCGGAAGACGAACGCCTTCTGCAGCGCGTAGCTCGCGAAGAAGAGGCAGAGGTCGACGACCGCCTTGATCGGCGTGACGAGCGTGCCGGGCATCGCGGCCGCGAGGCACTTCGTGAGCGCCCAGGACGCCGTCATGATCCCTGCGGCGAGCAGCAGGTAGCGCGCCAGCGAGCGCCCTTCGACGGCGGCGTGGCGCGCGCCGTCGCGGAAGACGAGGTGCCGGTTGCAGCCGTAGTTGAACGAAAGCGAGACCAAGCGCGCGAGCGCGACGGAGAGGAACAGCCTCGCGGCCGCGCCTTCGCGGAAGGCGTACTCGTGCAACGCGTGGAAAATGCCGATGTCGAGCGCGAACGACGCGAGCGAGACCGCCGTGAACAGGGCGAAGCGGCGCCCGCGCGCCGCGCTTCCGCGCAGGACGAGCCGCAGGATCGAAAGCGAGTCCTTCACGGGGCGGAAATGGGTCCCCTTGTTGCCGTTCTCGTAGATCGTCCGGATCTCGTACTGGTCCATCGGACGCTTCCCGAGACGCAGCAGCATGTCGCTTTCGAACTCGAATCGGTCGCCCGGGACGTCGAGCAGCTCGCGCATGAACGGGGCGGGGATGCCGCGCAGGCCCGTCTGCGTGTCGAGGAAGCGGCGGCCCGTCGCGAGGCGGAACAGGAACTTCATCCAGTTGTTGCCGAACGAGCTCTTCCACGGGACGTCCGGCCCCGTGAAACGGCGGCAGCCGAGCACCAGCGCGTCGGGCGCGGCTTCGAGGCGGCGGAGGCACTCCACGACGTCCTCCACGGCGTGCTGGCCGTCCGAGTCCGCCGTCACGCAGCCGGAGATCCCCGGCTTCGCGAGCAGGTGCGCGAACGCGGTCTTGAGCGCGCGGCCCTTGCCGCGGTTGACGTCGTGCCGCAGGAGCTCGACGCCGTCCGCAGCCCGCACGCATTCGTCGAAAACCGGCCGCAGCTCCGCGCGGCTGCCGTCGTCGACGAGAACGATCGGCGCGTCCGTGGCCGCGCGCAGCGCCCGGCAATAGGCGGGAAGGCGTTCGTCGGGATCGAGCGACGGGATGACGATGGCCGTGTTCATGCGCGCGGATTCTAGCGCAAACCGGCGCAAAAGGCCAGCGTCACGCGCCGAGCATCCGGTTGGCGAGCCGTTTCGCGGCCGTGGAAAGCCAGAGGTACGCCTGCTCCCGGCTCTCCGGCAGGCCGAGTCCCGGCCGCGACGACGCCTCGGCCGCCGCGACGCCGAGCTCGGCGAGCTCGTCCGCCCCCAGGTCGATCCGCCCGCAGCACGCGGCGACGCGCGCC
>JAFPUX010000121.1 GCA_017413145.1 Kiritimatiellia bacterium
CCGCTTTTTTCGGCCACGTCGAACGAATGCCACGTCGGCTTCTCCAATCCAACGCTGCCGTTCTTCCGCTCGCCCAGCTTCCCCGCCTTCGTCCAGAACGCGCTCACGGCGGCGGACAGGCGGATCCGCGAGATGGAGCCCAGGGCGAAGGAAAGGCCCGCAGGACTTCTCGATGCGGACGAAAGCGACCTCACGAAATGCGCGTCCGTCAATCTCGGCTCGGGCGCAAGCGCGCCGGAGGATGCGCGGCGAAACAAGTCCGTCGCCTGGATGCCGGCGCTTCTCGCAATACTCGCGCTCCTGCTGCACTTCCGCTTCGCCCGCTCCAGGGCGGCAGTCGCTGTCGCGGCGCTCGCGGCCATCGCGCTCCTAAGGCCGGTCTTCCCGAGGGCAGAGCACGCCGGACGGCTCGTCGTCGTCGCAGACCGCTCGCGGTCAATGACGGACGGCGCCCTCGCGGAGCAGGAGCGGATCATACGCGGCATTTCCGCCGCGCGCCCCGCGAAAGCAGAGCTCGCCGTCGTCGCGTTCGGCAGGAACGCCGTCGTCGAGACGCAGCCGGGAGGCGACGGGTTTTCAGAGTTCATCCAGGACATCGACCGCGACGGCTCGAACGTGCGCGAGGCGATCGAAAAGTCCGCGGCGTTCGTCGAGGAAGGCGTCCCCGCGAAGATGCTCGTAATGTCAGACGGCCTTTTCACCGCGCCGCCGGATATCTCTTCGACGGCAGTAGACACCTTCCTCCAGTCGAGGCCCTTCGCGCACGACCTCTTCGTCGCAGGCGTCGACGCGCCTGCGTCCGTCGCGCCCAACGCCCCCGTGCCGATAACCGCGTGGGCGAGCTCGGCCGAGACGACGACAAACTCGTATGCGCTTCTCCGCGGAACGAATGTAGTGGCGCGCGGCACGAAGGTTTTCAGGCCGGGCCTCACCCCGCTCGTCTTCCGCGACTTCGCCAGTCGCGCAGGCATCAGGAGATACACCCTCGAAATCGCGCCGTCGAAGGACGACCCCTGCCACGGCAACAACAGCGCGTCGATGCTCGTCAAGGTCGAGGGAAGGCGTCCGCTCCTATACCTCACCGACGAGCCGGAGGCCTCCGCCGCCGAGACGATCAGGCGAGGCGGCGTTCCGGTGGAGGTACACGAGGCGAAGTCGTTCCGCGGCGGACTCGCCGCGCTCGAGGACTACGGCGGAGTGCTCCTCGACAACGTGCCGGCGAAGGACTTCCAGCCGTCCTTCCTGCGCGAGCTCGCCTCGTATGCGACCGACCTCGGACGCGGAGTCGCGCTTGCCGGAGGAGAGAGGTCGTTCGGGCCAGGCGGGTGGTACAAGACGGCAGTCGAGGACATACTTCCCGTCTCGCTCGAACTGCGGCAGGAACACCGCAAGTTCTCCATCGCGCTTGCGATCGTGATGGACAGGTCCGGGTCGATGATGGCCGGCGCTGGAGGCGGGCGCACGAAGATGGACATGGCGAACCTCGGTGCCGCAGGCGCCATGGATATGCTGACCTCGCTCGACGAAATCGCCGTGATCGCCGTCGACTCGCAGCCGCACATAATTCTCGCGATGCAGTATGCCGAC
>JAFPUX010000122.1 GCA_017413145.1 Kiritimatiellia bacterium
GACCTCCGCGCCGCCGTGACCGCGGCCGAAGAGGCCGCGAAGCTCTCGGACTCGCTCTACCGCACGGGCCTCACGGACTTCCAGAACGTCCTCGACATGCAGCGCCAGCTCGCGTCCAACCGCGACGACCTCGCGCAGGGCGTCGGCGCCGCCGCCTCGGCCCTCGTCGACGTGTGGAAGGCGTTCGCGGGCCCCGACACGCCGAGTCCGGCCGCGGAAGAACCTCACGCGGAGTCCGCGGAGACCGCGGAGGTTGAATCTCACGCGGAGTCCGCGGAGTTCGCGGAGCCCGTTCCCGGCGAAGCCGGCCCCCTCCCTGAGGGGGCTGCCGAGCAAAGCGAGGCTGGGGAGTTCCTCACGCGGTGTCCGCGGAGGCCGCGGAGTAGATTGGCCATTGGGCTTTGTGGACAATTGTGAACAATTGAGATTTGTGAACAATCCCGCACCCCGCCACGACATGACCCGCAAGCCCGCGCAATCGAACCCCGCCGCGCAGACGGATCCGGACGATGACCATCGCCCGGTCTGGCGCACCGTGCTGATCGTGCTGGCCGTCGTCTCGTTCCTCCTTTCGCCCCTCGGCCCGGTGGTGTATTATCCCGTGCTCGTCTGGTTCGGCGTCGACCGCTGGTTCCCCGCTTCGGAGTCGATCGTGCTCTCGGACGTCTCCGGACCGGACGTCGACGTTGCCGGCACCGATGCGCGGCGGCTCGAAGTCGCCAAGCTTTTCTACCTCTGCCGGCTCCGTACGGATGTCGACGAATCCTGGAATCTCGCGGATCCGGGATCCGGGCCGTCCGTTCGCGTCAAGGTCCGCGGCGGCAGCTTCTGGCGGGCCCGGGATCTCGCCCGGACGATCCGTCGCGAATACGAGAGACAGACGACCGACCCGGAAGCCCGTCTCGCCGCCGACTTCGCGTCCTGGCCGGAACGGCTCCTCGACGACCGGACGCTCCCGCCGAGCGTCGATCTCCGCGCTACCGCCTCCGGCGATTCCCTCGAACCGGTCTTCGACGGCACCGCGCGGCTCGTCCTGCGCGCCGGCACCAACGCCGTCCCGCACCTGCTCGAACTTGTCACCGCTCCCGGCCAAAGGTCCTTCCCCATCGAAGCGCACATTCTGCTCTGCTGGATCCTCGGCGTCATCCAGCCCTACGCCGCGCCGGACGAATGGTGCGGCGTCTGGCTCGTCCAGAATCCGTTTTTCAGGGACTGGAAGTGCGACCCCGTCGTCCTCTCCTCCTACTGGGAGCGCTACCGCAAGACGGGCGCGCTCCCGTTCTCGGACGTCCCGGCCACCACGAAGTCCAAATCCGCAAACCCCGCCCCCGCCGCGAACGCCCCCGCGGCGGAGAAACCGCAACGATGAAATTCTGCCTCTTCATATCCAGCGTCCAGAAGGAGTTCGCCAAGGAGCGGCGGGAGATCGCCCGCTACGTCCGCAAGGACGCGCTCTTCGGCAAGTTCTTCGACGTGTTCCTCTTCGAGGAGACGCCGGCGGGGAGCGGCCCCGCCACGCCCGTCCTCTGGACGCGGAACCTCCGCGGGCTACGTCCCGGGGACTTCGCCGGCGCCGACCCGAAGCGGCCCCGGCCGTGGAGCGACCGGCTCGCGCCCGAGGAGCTGCCCTTCGGAGACCGGCTCGTGGTCCTCGTCCGGCGGGACGGACGCGCCGAGACGATCCGCGCCCGCGACCTCACCGACGCCTCCTTCCTCGGCGGCGCGACCAACGACCCCGCCATGCTCGAGGTTC
Organism: Kiritimatiellia bacterium; assembly: GCA_017413145.1. Classification (GTDB taxonomy): domain Bacteria; phylum Verrucomicrobiota; class Kiritimatiellia; order RFP12; family UBA3636; genus UBA3636. The sequence goes on from JAFPUX010000122.1 coordinate 1,754, forward strand.
TCGAGGCGCTCGCGGACCCCGCCACGCGGAGTCCGGACGCGGGCGAACCCCACGCGGAGTCCGCGGAGTAGATTTGCCATTTGGCTTTGTGGACAATCCGTCACCCCGAACATGACAACGCTTCTCGTCCTCCTCTGTCTCTTTGTCGCGCCGGTTCTTGCGCTCTGCGCATTCATCAAGTGGAACCCCGGCGCCTTTGGCGAATGGTTGCTTCATGTTATGCTTGTCGCCAAATTGGACAAATCCCGTTTCCGGATTCTGCGCAACGTCATGCTCCCGACGGAGGATGGTGCAACGACGCAGATCGACCACATCGTCGTTTGCGCCGGCGGCGTGTTCGTGATCGAAACGAAGACCTACGGGAACAACGACACGCGGAAACGCCCGGGGTCCTGCTGGATCTTCGGAAGTCCGGGCGATCGCGAATGGACGGCCTCCTATCCACGCGGCCGGAAGTTCCGGTTCCAGAACCCGATCCGGCAGAACTTCAAGCACATCGCGACGTTGTCCGACTGCCTCGGGATCCCGCGGGAGTATTTCAAATCCGTCGTCGCGTTCGCGGGAATGGCGAAATTCAAGACCGAGATGCCGCCCGACGTCATGCACTTCGCCGATGTTCCCGGATACATCCAGGTACACGAAAAGGACGACCTCGTCAAGCTCGAACAGATTCCCGAAGTCGCGGAGGTGATTCTCTCCTGGCAGGCGACCCTCTCCCGGGAACGCACGGCCGCCCATGTCGAAAACCTCCGCAAGAACCATCCGCCAAGGCAGGCGTCGTCGATTCCGCCCGCATCCGCCGAACCGGCTCAGGGAGGAGACGCGGCGGTTCCCGTCTGTCCGAAATGCGGCGCCCCGATGGTCCTTCGCACGCGCAAGTCCGACGGCGGATCGTTCTGGGGCTGCTCCGCCTACCCGAGATGCCGCGGAATCCGAGATGCTCAACCGACCGCCTGACCCCGCCACGCCGCATTCAGCATTCAGCATTCAGCATTCTTCCGTCCCCCTCGTCCCCACGGTCCCTCAAGTCCCCTTGAATCCTCACGCAAAGTCCGCCAAGTCCGCTAAGAAAGAGGAATCGAAATGATGACAACTCTGTTCGCCGTGTCCGTTCTGGCGCTCGCCGTTCTCGCGGTCTGGTTCGTCGCAGTCCTGGCCATCCGGCTGTTCACGAAGCGGCGTCCGCCGCTTTGCACTCGCTTCACCGTCACCGTCGCGGTGGTGGCGGTCGGAATCATCGCCCTCGGGCAAGCGGGCCTTTCGGCGGAATACTACCGTCAGCGGTCGATCATCAAGATACTGGCTGAATCCATCGGAGAGGACCAGCACGTCGTGGAAAAGCACCTTGGACCGGGACGGCGCTACCCGGATTCTCACACATCCGTTTCCATGGTGCTCCCCGACTACGCAACAGACGGAATCGTTGAAGTCTGGGTCTACGATACCGGAGTCTGGTATAGCTGGTACCGGCCTGCGAATCGCGTCCTGGCCTGCTTCGACGAAAACGGTCGCCTTGTCCGATGGATACTCGATTTCTGATCCCGCACACCCCGCCACGAACCAGCCCCCGACCCTTTCAACCAGAACATCCAACACACAAACCCCTCCCCAAATGAAACTCGCAGTCCGAATCTTCGCGATCCTCCTCCTCGCCGCCGCGGTGGCGATGGTGTTCCTCTACAAGGGCGGCAAGCCCGAAGCCGACGACACCCCGCCGCCCGTCCGCCCCGTCAAGTCGATGCTCGTCGGCCCGCCGCCCCGCGTGCCGTCCATCCACTTCCCCGGCGTCGTCGACGCCCGCGCGGGCGTGGACCTCTCCTTCGAGGTGGGCGGCCGCATC
>JAFPUX010000017.1 GCA_017413145.1 Kiritimatiellia bacterium
CGCCTCGTCGTAGGAGATCGGCGCGGGGTGCTCCGCCGCGAATTTCTCCGAGAGGACGACGGCGCACAGGGCGCAGCGAACCTCCCAGTCGAACGGAATGTCCTCGCAAAGCTGGGCCGACCAGTCCAGGCGGACGGGCGGACGCCCCGCGCGGGTGAAGAAGTCGACGATGTTCTGCTCGACCGTTTTGCCGTTCCCCGGACACTTCCAGTTCCGGACCGAGCGAACCACCCGGCGCTCGAGGACGGGCGGCTGGCTCGCGACGAACCACGCGACGAGGGCGAGGCTCGGGAGGAGGAGGAGAAGGAGGACGAGGCGTTTCACGGCGTGGCGGAGTCCGGAATCAGAGCGCGACGGGCTCGACGGGGACGCCGGGCATGATCTTCTGCGTGCCGCGGACGATGACCTCCTCGCCCTCCTCGAGGCCAGAGAGGATCGTCTGGTAGGTAGCGGTGGCGGGGCCGGGCTCGACGGGGCGCTTCACGGGCACGTTGTTCTCGCCGACCATCCAGACGTAGGCGCCGTCCTCGGCGTGGATCACGGCCGTGATCGGGAGCGAGACGTAGCGGGCGCCCTTCTTCGCGCGGATCTCGACCTTCACCGTCGCGCCCGGGACGAGGATGCCCTCCGCGTTCGGGAAGCGCGCGTAGACGGGCATCGTGTCCGTGGCGGCGTTCATCGCGTTGCCCACGAACTCCACCTCGCCCTCGGCGCCGTAGGCCGAGCCGTCCGCGAGGCGCAGGCGCACGTCGAAGAGCTCGCGCAGCCCCTTCTCGCCGCCGAAGACGGAGACGTAGTCGCGCGCGCCGGGCGCGAAGGCGACGCGCACCGGGTCCTGCCGCACGATCGTGCAGAGCGGGCCGGACGCGGTCGAGACGTAGTTGCCGGCGGTGGCGGCGTTGAGGCCGACCTTGCCGTCGACGGGCGCGACGACCGTGCAGTGCGCGAGGTTGTCCTCGGCCGAGACGAGGGCCGCCTTCGCGGCGTCGAGCGCCGCCTCCGCGGCGGCCTTCCCGCTCGTGGCGGAGTCGAGGTCGTCGGCGCTCGCGACCTTCTTCTCGAAGAGCGCGGTCGCGCGGTCGAATGTCTTGCGCGCGTAGTCCGCGCTGGCCTCCGCCTGCGCGACCTGCGCCCGGGCGGCGGCCGCGGCGGCCTCGTATTTCACCGGATCGATCCGGTAGAGGACATCGCCCTTCTTCAGCAGCGCGCCCTCCTCGAAGCAGACCTCCTTCACCTCGCCCGCGACCTGGGCGACGACCGCCACGGTCTCGGGCGAAAGGACGCGCCCGCTGAACGTGCGGACGGGGTTGTGGTCCACGCTCCCGGCCTTGGCGACGCCGACGAGGAACATCGAGGGCTTCGGGCCCTCGGCCTGCGGGGCGGGCTCGGCCGCGGTCGCGGCGGACACCGCGGCGACCGCGGCGAGGAGGAAGGAGGAAGGACGGATGACGGATGGAGTTTTCATGGTTGTGCGTGTTGCTTGGTTTTGAAATCGGGGATGCAAGCGTTCTTCTCGGCGTCCCGCGCGGCGAGAATGGCGTGCCAGCGGGCGTCGAGGCCGTCGTAGACGGCGGAGAGGACGCGGTCGAAGGCGGCGACGTCGGCGGGGGGGAGGTCGGAGAGGAGCTCGTCGGAGAGCTCGCGGCATCGCGCCTGGTATTCGCGGAGGTGCTCGCGGCCCTTCTTCGAGATGGAGATCACGAGCGCGCGGCGGTCCGTCGGGTCCGTCTCGCGGTCGACCATGCCGCCCTTCACGAGCCGGTCGACGGCCTGGCCGGCGGCGGCGGGCGTGACGTCGAGGTCGTGCGCGAGCTTGGAGATGCGGATCGGCCCTTCGGCGCTGCGGGAGAAGATGTAGCCGAAGATGCGGGCCTGGTTCACGGTGATGCGGTTCAGGTGCTCGCTGTCGGCGCCCTTCTTCGCGACGATGCGGAAGAGGTCCGAGACGTGCAGCGTCCGACGCCAGATCTCGAGATCCGGCGCGGTCTTCTTCGCGGGGTTTTTCTTCGTGTCGTTCATGGCCGGTTCGGACGGAACGGGCCGGGACACTAGCAAAAGCCCCCTTGAAAGTCAAGGCATCTTTACTAATTCGACGCGGAACGCCCCGCGGACGGACGCGGCGTCAATACAGTTCGGTCCGGGCGCGCGACGCGGGTATCCAGCCCGTCGCGCCGTCGGCGCGGCGCAGGACGCGCACCCACGCGCCGTCCGGCGAAACCTCGCGGACGACGGCGGCTTCCCCAGCGCCCAGGACGAACAGCTCCCGGGCCGAGTCCGCCGGCGCGAACCGCGCGTGGACCGGCTCGCCGGAGATGAACGGGGTTCCGGGCGCGCGCGCCGGAAGGTCCGCGGCGGGATCGCGCGGCGCTTCCGCGCCGGCGTCCGGCTCCGCCGGCTTCTCCTCCGGCGGTTTTTCCGCGACGCGCAGCGGGAACGGCCCCGCGGCGAGCGTCCGGTACGCGCCCGCGGCGGGGTCGAAGACGGACAGTTCCAGCGCGGCGACCGCCGCGGCGTTGGTCGAGACGGGCACGAGCGCCTGCGAGACGGCGAGCCGCCCCGCCTCCCGCGCCTCGACGCGCGGCGGGTAGACCTTGAACTCGCGGCCCGGCGCGACGGACGGCGGTTCGGCGAGGTTCTCCGCGCCCGCGCCGCGCAGCTCCCAGCGCAGGTTCACGATGTCGCCCGGCGCGCACGCGTCCGCGTCGAGCGACCCCGAGAGGGAATAGGCGCCGACGAGCCCCGAGAAGTCCGCCGGGCGGCCTTCCGCCGGAAGCGGCTTCACGACGACGCTGCGCCCCGGCGCGGAAACGAGGCGGCGCCCCAGGCCCTGCTGGATCGTCATAATCCCGCGCCGCTCGACGCGCCCGAACTCGGCGGCGAGCCGCGGTTCGGCGCGAAACGTCCCGGGCGCGTCGAAGCGCACGGGCTGGGCCCAGCGAAGAGAGCCGGCGGGAGCTGCCATTGCCGAAAAGCGGCCGCGCTCGACGCCGGCGGCGTCCTCCGGGAAGATCTCGATCGCCGGCTCGGCGAGCACGTCCAGCTCGCCGGGGGCGAGCGTGACGACCGCGAGGGCGCGCTGCCCCGCCCAGTAGGACGCCTGAGCCGGCCTCAGCTCGAAGGCGAGCGAAGGCCCGCCCGCCGCCGACGTGGCGGGGTCCTGCGCACGGCCGGAAACGGCCGCGGCCAGCAGCGCGAAGGCGAGCAGAGCCCTCCTCATTGCGCCACCTCCTCTTCCCCGACGTCCGGCAGCGGCGAATCGAGCAGCCGCCGGCTCGCGGCGACGCTCGTGGCGAGAAGCACGCACGCGAGGACGGCGAGCGCGA
>JAFPUX010000123.1 GCA_017413145.1 Kiritimatiellia bacterium
GCTGACCGTGACGGCCAACGCGAACACGATCTGCTACGGCGACGAGCCGGCGGCCGCGGGCGTGGCCTACGACGGCTTCGCCGAGGGCGAGGACGCGTCCGTCCTCGCGGGCACGCTCGCGTATGCATACAATTACGCGCAATACGGCGACGTCGGCTCCTACACGATCACGCCGAGCGGGCTGTCGGGCGGCAACTACGAGATCCAGTTCGCGGCGGGGTCCCTCGTCGTCACGCAGAAGGTCGTGGGGCTGTCGTGGAATCCCGATCCGGCCACGTTCGTCTACGACGGCACGCCGAAGGCGCCGACGGCGACGGCGACCGGGCTCGTCAACGGCGACGAGATCGCCGTGACGGTGACCGGCCAGCAGACGGCCGCGGGCAGCTACACGGCGACGGCCTCTGCGCTCACCGGCGCGAAGTCGGGCAACTACGCGCTGCCGTCGGAGAACACGACGGCGTTCACCATCGACGCGGCGGCGATCACGATCACGATCGCGGGCTACGAGGGGACGTACGACGGCGTCGCGCACCCCGCCACGGTGACCGAGGTCGTCCCGGCCGACGCGACGGTGGAGTGGAGCGCCGACAACGGCGCCACCTGGACGGCGGACGCGCCGACGATCAAGGACGCCGGCACGAAGAGCGTCGTCGCGCGGGCGTCCAAGACGAACTACACCACCACGACGAGCGACGCCGCCACGCTGGCGGTGACGAAGGCGGCGCTCTCGGTGACGGCGAACGCGAAGGCGATCGTCTACGGCGACGCGCCGGCGAACAACGGCGTGAGCTATTCCGGTTTCGTCGCGGCCGAGGACGCGGGCGTCCTCGGCGGCGAACTGGCCTACGCCTACAATTACGCGCAGTACGGCGACGTCGGCAGCTACACGATCACGCCGAGCGGGCTGACGAGCGACAACTACGCGATCGCGTTCAACGCGGGCACGCTGACGGTCGCGGCGAAGGAAGTGGGCCTCGCGTGGAGCGGCACGGCGCTGACGTACACGGGCGAGGCGCAGGGGCCGACGGCGACGGCGACCGGGCTCGTCAACGGCGACGAGATCGGCGTGACGGTGACCGGCCAGCAGACGGCCGCGGGCAGCTACACGGCGACGGCCTCGGCGCTCACCGGCGCGAAGTCGGGCAACTACGCGCTGCCGGCCGACCCGACGACGACGTTCGCGATCGGCCGTGCGCAGGCCACGGTCCGGGCGGAAGACAAGAGCAAGTCCGCCGGCGCGTCCGACCCGACGCTCACGGTGGTGAAGACCGGCCTGTTCGGCAACGACGACGTCTCCTACACGACGCTTTCCCGCGCGGCGGGCGAAGCCATCGGCACCTACGTCATCACCGTGACGGGCGACGCCGTCCAGGGCAACTACGACGTCACCTTCGTGAACGGCACGTTCACGATCGGGAGCAACCCGCAGACCGTCATCTGGGTGGTCGACGGCGCGTCGACCTCGGGCACGGTCGAATACGGCGAGACCCCGTCGCACGAGGACCCGTCCAAGACCGACCCGACCGGCAAATACGTCTACGCGTTCACGGGCTGGACGCCCGCCCTCGGCGCGGTCACGGTCTCCCCGACGATTTTCACCGCGACGTTCTCGACGAACATCGCGACGCCGCTGGCGCTGCCGCTCCGCCCCGCCACGAACGACGTGGCGGTCGCCGGCAACGCGGCCACGGTGACGCTCGCGCCGACCGGAACGATCGCCGGCGTGACGTACGAAGCGGTGCCGCCCGCCGCGTGGAACGAAGGGACCGCGACGTTCTCCTTCACGGGCCTCGCGTGGAACGAGGGCACGAACTGGTCCGTCACGGCCACGCAGGGCGAAGAGCCGCTGGCCGAGACGGCCAGCAACGAGGGCCGCTTCTACGCGAAGGCGTCGACCACGTGGTTCGCCGCCGGCGACGGCGAGATCGACGACGCGGTGGCGAACGGCCTGGTCGGCTACACGGCCGCGGCGCCGTCCGCCTCGAACGAAACGGTCCGCATCCGCGCGACGATCGAGATGACGGCCTCGGGGCAGGAGACCGAACCCGAGCTCGACGAGACGGACAAGGGCGCCTTCGCGGTCCTGAAGCTCGAAGGCGACGAGACCGCCGCCTACTACGCCTGGAACGGGTCCGGCTGGGTCAAGCTCGCCGGCGCCGAGCCGAAGGACGGCACGGTCGACTACCTCGCGGTCTACGACCTGGCGGCCGACACGCCGTCCGTCCGCTACTACATCGACGGCGTCGCCCTCCACGCCGCGCAGGGCGGCGGCAGCGCGATTCCGCTCCGCGCGGGGACGCGCCGCCTCGAGGGCGTCTACTTCTCCAACGCGTCGGCCGTGAGCGGTCTCTCGGCCGAGCAGGACGTCTCCTACGTGGCCACCGTCGGCGCCACGCCCTACACGAACGCGGCGGACGTCGTCTCCGCGCTCGCGGCCGCGGACAAGGCCGCCGCGAACGGCGTGACGGCGACGCTCCTGGCGGACGTCGGGGGCGGCCCCGTGCAGCTCGCCGCGGGCGAGCAGGTCACGGTCGTCGCGGGCTCGCACTCCAACGGCCTGGAGTTCGTCGCTTCCGGCGCCCCGACCTACAAGGTGGTCGAAACCGCCGGCACCCCCGCCACGACGACGATCTACACGGTCGCGCTCAACGAGGCGACGGTGGTCTGGATCGCCGAGGACGGCACGCCGATCTACAGCACGAACGTGACGATCGGCGTCTCGCCGGTCTTCCTCGGCGGGCCCCTGACCAAGTCCGCGACCGACGCGGCGCTCTTCACGTGGACGGGCTGGACCAACGCCGCGGGCGTCGCCTACGGCCCGGAGGCCACGTTGCCCGCGGTCGCCGCGGGCGGCACGAACTACATGGCGACGTTCAAGACGTGGACGAAGATCGCCCGCCCGACCGTCGCGACCGGGCGGGTCTACGACGGAACCGAGCAAACGGGCGTGACCGTCGCCGCGGGCAGCACTGCGACGGGCGCCATCAAGGGGACGAACGCCGGGTCCTACCCGGTCACGGTCGCGCTCGACTCGGCGGACTCCGTCTGGTCCGACGCCACCGACCCGGCGGCCGCGACGGCTCGGGAGACCGTCACTGCCGACTGGTCCATCGCCCGTGCGCAGGCCACGGTGACGGCGGACGACGCCTCCAAGGTCGCGGGCAACCCGGATCCGGCGTCGTTCACGGCGACGGTTGCGGGCGCCGTGGACGGCGAAACGCTGAACTACACCGTCGCCCGTGTCGCGGGCGAAGCGGCCGGCACCTACGACATCGTGGTGACGCTCGGCTCGAACCCGAACTACGACGTGACGGCGACGAAGGGCACGTTCACGATCACCGACGCTGTGGCGATGGCGATCACGGTCGCCGACGAAACGACCGGCGCGACCGGGACCAACTACTTCGACACGGTGCAGGCGGCGCTCGATTCCGCCGCCGGCGCGAATCCGGCGGTCGAGACGGTCGTCTTGCTCGCGGACGCGACGGAGACCGTGACGGTCACGAACGCGGTCGCGCTCGACCTGGACGGCAAGACGCTGACGGGCGACGTCACGAATGGCGTCGCGGGCGTCACGCTCTCCGGCGGTACGGTGACGGGGGCCGTCGTGGCCGACGGCGCCCCGCTCGCGATCGCGGGCGGAACCTACGGCGGCTCGCTCGTGACGAACGGAACCGGCTCGATCTCGATCACGGGCGGCCACTTCGCGGCCGATCCGACGGAGTTCGTCGCGGCAGGCTACTACGCCGCTGGCGACTCGACGGCGGGCTGGGACGTCCTCCCGCAGAAGAGCATCCTCGGCACGACGATCACGGTCGCGGGCGGCACCTACACCGGCGCGGCGCAGACGCCCGCCCCGACGGTCGTGGCGGGCGGCGACACGCTGACGCCCGAGACCGACTACACGGTCTCCTACGCGAACAACGTGGACGCC
>JAFPUX010000124.1 GCA_017413145.1 Kiritimatiellia bacterium
ATCAACGCGTTCTTCCGCTGGAAGGCGCTCGCGGACGAGGCGCGCGGCGTCGCGATGGAGCTCTGGATCGAGTCGCCCGAGGCGCTCGGCACCAAGCAGTTCGCCGTCCCGCAGACCGCCACGGCGGACGTGACGCTGCGCCGCGTCCGGGTCGCCCGCCCCGCCCCCGGCCGCCGCTACGCCTGGGCCTTCGGCGCCCAGAAGGGCACGGTCCAGGTCGGCCCCGACGGCCTCCTCACGATCCCCGGCCTCCAGCTCTCCCGCACGCACACCCGCCTCCTCGTCCAGCCCGCGAAATAGCGCGCCTCCCGAACGCGTCGCGGCGAACGGGCTCTTCCTCTCTCTGCCCGCGCGATGATCCGTGCGGCCCCGCCCCGGCGCGTGGCGGGGTGACAGTTTGCGGTCGCTCCCGGGAGGCGATGGTCGGTTGCAATCGGTTCGCTCTTGTGTTAGCATTATCTCCGTTTCCATTCACCAAAGTTCGTAATTAGCATTGGAACAAAAAGGCGAATGGCATTGGAATAAAAGGAGCGAAGACATGATTCTGGAAGACGATTTGGCCGCGATTCTTTCCCGCCAGAGGGAAATCGAGGAAGCCAAGCCGACCGGGCTTGAGCGCAAGCTGGACTTCAACGACATCCTCCTCGAATCCCATGCGCTTGATATTACCGGTGTCCGCCGCTGCGGGAAGTCGACCGTCCTGCGCCAGCGCATGCGGGGCGAAGACGCCCCCTGGTTCTATGTCAATTTCGAATCCCCGCACCTGACGCAGTTCGAGATGCGCGACACGATCCGGCTGGATTCCCTCATCGCGAAGTCCGGCGCGCGCCGGCTTTTTCTGGACGAGGTCGACCAGTTCGAGGGATGGGAGAAATACGTGCGCCAGAAGCTCGACGAAGGCTTCCGGGTCTGCATCTCCGGATCCAACGCCTCCCTGCTCGAAGGCGAGCTCGGCACGAAACTGACGGGGCGGCACGTGTCCCGGGAGCTCTTCCCCTTCTCCTATCCCGAGTACCTCGCCTTCACCGGCGAGGGCCCCGGCGCCGCCAGCGCGGCGGCCTACCGCCACGCGGGAGGCTTCCCGCGGTTTCTCCAGACCGGCGAGGAAATCGTCCTCCAGGAACTGTTCGACGACATCGTCTATCGCGACGTGATCGTCCACAACCGGATCCGGGAGACGAGCGCCGTCCGCGAGCTGGCCGCGTATCTCGTGGAGAACCCGGGCTGCCGGTTCACGGCCTCGCGGATGCTGAAGCCCCTGAACGTGGCGAGCGCCTCGACGATCTCCCAGTGGTGCGAGTGGATGCAGAACGCCTACCTGTTCTTCTTCGTCCCCGTCTTCGCCGACTCGGCCAAGGCGCGGATGCTGAACCCGAAGAAGGTCTACTGCGTCGACACGGGGATGGAATACGCGGTTTCGTCGCGCCGGATTCCGAACGACGGCGCCCGCTTCGAGAACCTGGTCTTCCTCTCCCTGCGCCGCCGCTTCCGCGACATCAGCTATTTCGCCGCGAACGGCGAGTGCGACTTCGTCGTGAAGGAACGCCACGCGGTCGCCGGCGCCATCCAGGCGTGCACCCGCCTGACGGACGATTGCAAGGACCGCGAAATCGAAGGACTGCTCGCCGCGATGGACGCCTGTTCGCTGCCCTCGGGAACGATCGTCACGGAAGACCAGCGAGACTCGCTCGATTTCGGCGGACGCCGCATCGAGGTCGTTCCGTATTGGGACTGGTGCCGTCGATAGGGCGCAGCGGTGCGCCGTGCGAGACAGCGGTATTGTTATGCGTGTTAGTTTTCATTGACAGATCGGGGCGCGTTCGGGTATGATGCGGGGGCGTTGCCGATTGACATCATTGACACCATTGACATCATTGGCAGGATTGTCACGATTGGCACCAGTCAACCCCTTCAACCTCTTCAACCCTTTCAACCTCTTCAACCTTGCCATGAAACGAATCCTCCTCGCCGCCGCCTTTGCGGCGTTCGCTGCATCGCCCGCGCGGGCGCTGGTTTCCACCAACATCACGGACGGCTGGCTCAAGCAGCCGGTCGCGACGAAGGGCGTCGCGGACAAGTCCGAGGTCATCGCGCCGAGCGAGGAGCCGGACGCGTGGAAGGAGGGCGGGAAGCTCGCCGGAAAGCCCGACCGCGCCAAGGGCGAGCCCGGCGGCAACAACGAGCAGGCGGCCTACGCCTGCTGGTTCAAGCGCACGCTCGACGTGCCCGCCGCGTGGCGGGGTCTCTCCGTCCGCTACGAGCAGCAGCTCAACTGGTGCGACGCGGTCGTCTTCGTGAACGGGAAGAAGGCCGGCGTGGCGCTGCACCCGGACGGCGCGGTCGAGCTCGCGCCCTTCCTCGACTTCGGAAAACCGAACGAGATCCGCGTCTTCGTCACGAACCGCGGCTACGGCACCGGCGAGCCGGGGATCGTCTACGCCGGGCGCGACGACTACTGCAAGAACCGCGACCTCTTCTACTCGCCCGCGATGCTCAACGTCCGCTCGCCGGCGTTCGTCGAGAACGTGTGGGCGATTCCGTCGTGGCGCAAGAAGCGCGTGACGTGGCGCTGCGAGGTGCCGTCGCTCGCCGACCAGGAGGTCGAGCTCGTGGCCCGCGTGTGGGAGGACACGGGGCGCGACCCGGAGACCAAGGAGCTACGCAGCGAAAAGGACGGCGACAAGCCGGTCAAGACCTGGCGCAAGAAATTCGCGCTCAAGGCCGGCACGAACACGGTGGATTTCGTCTGCGGCTGGGCGGACGCCGTGCCGTGGGAACTCGACGCGCCGCACCTCTACAACGCCCGCGTGACGCCCGTCCTCCCGAACGGCAAGGCCGGCGACGCGCCGGAGCGCTTCGTGTTCGGCTTCCGCGAGCAGTGGCTCGACGGCCGCACCGTGATGGCCAACGGCCACCCGCAGCGCTGGCGCGGCTTCTGGCGGCAGCAGATGCCCAAGGACCTCGCGGACGTGAAGAGGAGCGGCTTCAACATGGTCTACGCGACGCACCAGCACGAGTCGCGCTTCGAAGAGGATCCCGCGACGATGGAAGCCTACGCCCGCGCCGGGCTGCAGCTCTTCGACGGCTCCCCGACGATCGCGACGCGCAAGGGGAGGATCCTCTCCGATCCGTTCGTCCGCGCGCAATACGAGCGCTGCGTGGAGCACTGGGCGCGCTCGCACCGCAACCTGCCGGTCGTGGCGGGGTCCAGCGTCGGCGTCAACATGATGTGCGCCGCGTGGTGGATGATGGGCGCGCGCGACATGGGCCGCCACCGCGACACGAACAAGGTCGATATCGCGCAGTGCATGAACGTCGCGCGGCCGCACGCCAACCCCGGCACGCTCTTCTTCTCGCACGGCGACGGCAACATCGGCGACGTCGGCAACTGCAACTTCTACTTCAACTACGTCCCGCTGCAGGAGCGCGAGGAGTGGTATTCCTTCTGGGCGGAGAACGGCGAAATCCCCTGCTACCCGGCCGAGTTCGGCGCGCCCTACTACGCGGTCTGGTTCGGATACTCGCACAAGCTGCCGCAGATGACCGAGTGGCTCGCCAAGGTCTACGGCGAGCGCGCCTACGCCGAGGAGGAGGACGCGATGCTCGAGCGCTGCCTCGAGTTCGCCCGCTCCTGCGCCCGCTTCACGCACGGCGGCTGGGTGCAGCCCGGGCGCAGGACGCTCTACGACTTCTCGCCGCTCGGGCGCGAGTTCAACGGCCTCCTCATCGACCGCGTCTCGCGCTGCTGGCGCGCGTTCGGGCAGGGCCCGAGCCCGATGTATCTGGACTCGTGGAAGTGGGACGACGATCCCGCCAACTGGATGCTCCGCAACCACGAGCTCTCCAACCGCGACCTCGCCTGCTTCCTCGGCGGCGCGCCGGCGTTCACCGACAAGACCCGCGCCTACGCCGAGGGCGAGCCGATCGCCAAGCAGCTCGTCTTCGTCTGGGACGGCTCGCGCCCGACCGAGGTCGCGGCCTCGTGGCGGCTCGTGGACTCCGCCACGGGCAAGGCTGTCGCGACGGGCTCGCGCCGCGTGGCGCTCGAGCCCTTCGAGATCCGCTTCGAGCCGATCGAACTCGCGCCGCCCGCCGCGAAGGACCGGCGGACCGACTACCGCCTCGAGGTCTCCTTCGCGGGCGAGCGGGTTTCGCCCGACGACCGTACGGACTCGTTCGATCTCTCCGTCTATCCCCCCGCCGCGCCCGCGCCGATCGGCGAGGTCGCGCTCTTCGACCCGCGCGACGAAAGCGGCGCGATGCTCGCGGCGTGCGGCGTCGCCACGCGCCGGGTCGATTCGCTGAACGCGCTTGTGGACGCCGGCGAAAAGGACGGCCTGCGCCTCGTGGTCGGCCACCGCGCGCTCGACGGGCTCGACGACTCGGACGGCCTCGACCGCCTCGCCGCGCACGTGCAGGCCGGCGGCCGCGTGCTGATCCTCGCGCAGGGCCCGGACGCCTGGAAGGCGATGGGCTTCAAGTTCGAGGATACCGTCCCGCGCGCCGTCTCGAACGTCGGCCTCGAGGGCCTCGACGACACGGACCTCTCCTACTGGCGCGGGATGCCGCTGCCGCTCAGGGACGGCGGCGGCTGGACCTACGGCGAGGACTGGGGCCACATCCAGAAGGACGGTCCGCAGAGCGGCCGCGGCTGGCGCTGGAAGCACACGCACGGCGTCGCCTCCGAGATGCTGCTCATTCCGCAGCGCGCGGGGTTCCGCCCGCTCCTGCGCGGCGACTTCGACCACAGCTACTCGCCGCTCCTGCGCCTCACGAGCGGCAAGGGCGCCGCGACCTTCTGCACGCTCGCCCTCGAGTCGCGCGTCGGCGCCGGCGTCGCCGCCACCAACGCCTGCCCCGCCGCGGCGAAGGTCGCCCGCGCGGCGCTGGCCGATTTCCTCGCCGACAGGTCGACCGCCGAGGCGCCGGTGTTCGCCTACGGCGAGGAGGCCGAGCGCCTCGCCGCCTCGCTCGG
>JAFPUX010000125.1 GCA_017413145.1 Kiritimatiellia bacterium
ACCCCGACGTCGACGTTGCATCCCCGGCGCAGGAGTTCGTTGTAGATCGCGTTCTCCATCGGATGGCTGGGATCGACGTCGCGGAAGTTGAGCCGCGCGTTGCGGAGCCCGAGGTCGGTCGCGTAGTATTTCATCGGCGAATCGAGGTAGCGGCGGCCCTTCACCTCGAACCTCCGCGCGTGGCCGAAGAGGAAAGCGTCCTCCAGGTACTCGATGTAGTCCTTGAGCGTGTGGTCGCTCGGACGCATCTTCCAGAGCGTGTTCATCGTGTCGCCGATCCGGTGCGGATTCGTCAGGCTCCCGATGTCCGACGAAAGCATGTCGACCAGGTTCGCGAGCACGATGTCCTCCTTCACGCCGTGCCGCTCCCGGATGTCCTTGAGATAGACCTCGTCGAACAGCCCCTTGAGGTAGGCGGCCCGCTCCTCCGCGTCGTCCGTCAGCGCGGCGACCGGCATGCCGCCCCACGTCAGGTAGCGGTGGAACGCCTCCATCTTGTCGGACAGGCCCGACGCCGGCAGCCATTCCGCGAACGACAACGGCCAGACGCGGATCGGCTGGCCGCGGTCCCGGAAGTTCGTGGCGATGTCGCTCGACAGCGTCTTCGAGTTCGAGCCCGTCACGTAGACGTCGACGATGTCGAGGTTCCGCCATCCGTTCAGCACGTCGTAGAACGTGACGAGCGCGTCTTCGCGGTCCTCGGGCGCGAGAGACGCGACGTCCATCCCCGGGGCGGGCACCTTGAGCGAACGCTGGATTTCGTCGATGAACACGTAGTAGGGCTTCCTTCCCTTCCGGACGCGGCCGCGGACGTATTCGTCGAGCGCGAGGGGATTCCGGAGCGCGACGAACTTCCTGTCGTCGAGATCGACGGACACGATGTGGTCCTGCGCGACGCCTTCGGCGAGCAGCCGTTCGCGGAAGAGCGTCCCGAGCAGATACGACTTGCCGCAGCGCCGGATGCCGGTGAGCACCTTCACGAAGCCGTTCATGCGCCGCTCGAGCAGCTTTTCGACATACGAGTCGCGTTCGATTCTCGTTTTTCTCATCTGCAAATCCCATTGTGTTGTTAAGTGATTTTGCAACGGGGCGGCAGTATACACGATTTCCGGACGAAGTCAAATCCGAAAGTTCGAAGCTGCCCGCGCCGCGTTCCGCGGCGCGGCGGCTTCGGCGTTTGGCCGCCGCGCGCCCTTGCCGCGGGCGCGGCGTCCGTGGTAGACTTCGCCGCAAAAGGAGTTTTCCATGGGCACTGCAATCTGGCCGCTGTTCCTCATCGTCGGGTCGAACCTCGCCTACCACCTCGCGTCGCGCGGCGCGGCGAAGGGCGTGAACCCGTTCGCCGCGCTCGTCGTCGCCTACGCGATCGCGGCGGTCGCGTCGCTGGCGCTGTTCTTCGCCACGGGGCGCGGCGCCGCGCTCGGCGCGCAGGTCCGTTCGCTCAACTGGGCCAACTGCGCGCTCGGCTTCGCTATCATCGGCCTCGAAGGCGGATTCCTGTGCCTCTACCGGGCCGGGTGGAGCGCGAGCGTGGGACCCATCGTCACCTACAGTGCCGTCGCGGTGCTGCTGCTCCTGGTCGGCGCCCTCTTCCTCGGCGAGCACGTCGGCTGGAAGCAGGTCGCCGGCGTCGCCCTCTGCCTCGCCGGCATCGCCCTCGTAACGTCGAAATGACCCGCCGTGCGCCGGTAACATGACAAAGTAAACGCCGCCCCCGGCCAAGCCGGGGGCGGCGTTTACTTTGTCATGTTACCCATCGTTTTCGACGTGCTTGCACCCGTTCGGGAATCGTGTAGAATGCGTAATCCCCATGAAACCACGTTTCCTTCTTCCCCTGCTCTTCGCCTTCGCGGTCGCGCCCGCGGCCGCCGAGCCCGTGCTCGTCACCACCCGCGAGGGGCTCGAGGCGATCGCGGAGAACCTCGCCGGCTCCTACGCGCTCGGCGCGGACATCGACCTCGGCGGGGCGGACTGGACGCCCATCGGCACCGATTCGGCGCCGTTCACCGGCACGTTCAACGGCAACGACCGCGCCATCCGCAACCTCGTCTGCACGAACAGCCTGTTGGGCAGCGACTATCGCGGGCTCTTCGGCTGCGCGAGCGGCGCGACGATCGCGGGCGTCTCCGTCTCGGGAACGGTCGCGGGCAAGCAGTACGTCGGCGGTCTCGTTGGATGCATCACGGGCGGGACGGTCATCAGCAACTGCATCGCGACGGTCGAGATCGCGGCGACCAACTCCTACTCCGGAGGCCTGGTCGGGGCGTGTGCCGGTGGCATCGCGACGAATCGAATCGTTGATTGCCGTGCGGACGGCTTCGTCAGCGGTTCCGGCATGGCGGGCGGCTTCATCGGCTACGTCTATGCTCCGGCCGTGATTTCCAACTGCGTGGCGCGCGGCGATGTGCGCTCCGCCGCCAGCTACTACGGCGGGTTCATCGGACGGCTCGCCCATGACGATGCGATAATCGACGGCTGCTGGTGCTCCGGCGCCGTGTGGGGCACGGGCGGCGATATCGGGTCGTTCATCGGCCACCACGTGAGGGGAACGAATGTCAACTGCACGGTTTCGGCCTACGCCAACGGGCCGCGTCCGTTCTGCGGGAACGACCCGGCCATCACGGGCGGCAGGCTCACGCAGGCGGACATAAAGGCACGCTCCGCCAAGTGGCCGGACGCGCCGAAGCGCGCCAAGTCCGACGCGATGATTCCGATTTCGACCCCCGAGGAACTGCTCGCCGTCACGAACAACCTCTCGGGCAGCTATGTGCTGACGGCGGACATCGACTTCGACGGCGAGACCATCGAGCCCATCGGCAACGACAGAACCCCATTCAAAGGCGAGTTCTACGGACAGAACCACAAGATCAGAAACTTCTACATCGACACCACGGACAAGTATGCGGGACTTTTCGGCAAGATCAACGGCGGCCGCGTGAGCGGCGTGCAAGTGGAGGAGGGTTATGTCACCGGCGGTCCGGCCGACTCCGGATTGGAGGACGTCGGCGTCGGCGGTCTCGCGGGCAAGATTGACTCCAAGTCGCTGGTGGACGGCTGCTGGTTCGTCGGAGAAGTCTGGAATACGAACAGCGTCAACGCCGGCGGCTTCGTCGGCTACACCGCAGACGCGCCCGTCATTCTCCGCTGCTGCGTGGAAAGTTACGTGGCGAACGAGTCCGGCAAGTCGTACACGGGCGGCTTCGTCGGCAACCACGGCGGCGGCTTCATCGCGGACTCGAGTGCCCAATCGTCAGTGGATAGCAGCGACGGCTACGGCGGCAA
>JAFPUX010000126.1 GCA_017413145.1 Kiritimatiellia bacterium
CACCCGGATGCCGCGGGCGACGAGGCCCTCCACGACCGCGCGGTCGATCTCGGCGTTGACGAAGGCGCAGGCGGCGTCGCAGCCGTCGGCGAGCGGGAGCGCCGCCGCCGTGAGGCGCGTCTCGAAATAGCGGATGTCGTAGCGGCCGCGGTTCTCGCGGTCGAACGATTCGCGGTCGTAGGGCTTGGTGTCGAAGAAGGCGAGCTTTTTCATGGTTCGTGTGCGTTGTCGGCCCGGGACGGACTCTCCGCGCTATTCGCCGTCCGGCTCGTCGTGCGCGCGGCCGTCGACGGAACGGATCAGGCGGGCGGGGGAGCCGACGGCGACGACGCCGGGCGGGACGTCGCGCAGGACGAGCGACCCCGCGCCGATCACGCTGCCGTCGCCGATGGTGACGCCCGGAAGAATCGTCACGCAGGCGCCGATCCAGACGTTCTCGCCGATGCGGACGGGGCGGTTGTATTGCAGTCCCTTCGCGCGGAGCGCGGGGGAGAGCGGATGCGCGGCGGTGCAGATCGTGACGTTCGGCCCGATCATCGTGTGCGAGCCGACGTAGATGTCCGCGTCGTCGACGCAGGTCAGGTTGAAGTTGGCGTAGACGCCGTCGCCGAAATGGACGTTCCGCCCGCCCCAGTTGGCGCGCAGCGGCGGCTCGACGTAGCAGTTCTCTCCGCACTCGGCCAGCATCTCGCGCAGGAGCGCCATGCGGCGCTCCATCTGCGAGGGGAGCGTCGCGTTGAACGCGGCGAGCCGCTCGATGCACTGCAGCTGCGGGGCCATGATCTCGTCGACCATGGGATTGTAGATCTTCCCCGCGAGCATCTTCTCCATTTCGGTCATGGCCGGCCTCCGGCCGCGAAGACGGGGCGGAGCCCCTCGGCGGTCGTGGCGGCGCCGAAGGTGCCGTCGTTGCCCCAGACCCGGGCGCCGAGATCGATTTTCGGGGAGTCTTTCATGATTAGCAATCCTTGTAGGAATACGGAAAAAGGAACTAGCGATACGACGCGCGGAGGATGGCGAGGACGTCGTCGTCGGAGAGTTCCGACGGGTCGCAGGAGAAGAGCATCCCGACGGCCTTGCGCGCGAGCGGCACCATGCCGGGGAGCTCCTCCTCGCGGATGCCCCAGTCGCTCATCCGGAGCGCGTCCACGCCGCAGACCTTCTGGAGGGCCGCGAGGGCGTCGAGGAAGTCCGAGGGCTTCGTCGCGTCGGTCCTTCCGAGCGCGCGGGCCATCTCGACGAACTTCTCCGGGCAGTCGCCGCGGTCGACGAACGTCTTGTAGTAGGCCAGCGAGATCATGATCAGGCCCGCGCCGTGCGGCAGCTCCTGGTGCTCGCCGGAGAGGGCGTGCTCGATGGCGTGCTCGCTCGTGCAGGTGCTCGACATCATCGAGTAGCCGCCGAGGGTGCTCGCGAAGGCGACCTTTGTGCGCGCCTCGAGATTCGAGCCGTCGGCGACGGCGACCGGGAGCCACTTGCCGAGGAGGCGGATCGCCTCCAGCTCGACCATCGCGCCCATCTCGTTGCCGAACTTGGAGATGTAGCCCTCGGTGTTGTGGAAAAGGGCGTCGAAGCCCTGGTAGGCGGTGAACTTCGGCGGGACGGAAAGCATCAACTCAGGGTCGACGACGGCGATGTCGGGGCACTTCGTGAAGAAGGCGCCCTTCTCGTGCGTGACGGGGCTCGTGATGACGGCGCCGCCGTCGACCTCCGACCCGGTGCCGGCGCTGGTGGTGACGGCGATGTAGGGCAGCGGAGCGGCCGCGAGCGGGCGGTGCTCGGACGTGCCGGTCGCCATGTAGTCCCAGACGCGACCGCCGTCCGTCTGCGGGATCACGGCGGCGATGGCCTTCGCGGCGTCCATCACCGAACCGCCGCCGAGGCCGACGACGAAGTCGGCGCCTGTGGCGCGGCCGAACTCGACGCCCTCCTGCACGGTGGGTTCAAGCGGGTTGGCCTGGATTTTGTCGAAGAGGACGTGCGCGACGCCGGCGGCGTCGAGCTCCGCCTCCAGCGCCGCCAGATAGCCGTTGGCGCGGACGGACCGGCCGCTCGAAATGACGACGAGCGCCTTCTTGCCGGGGAGCTTCTCCTCGTGCAGCCTCTTCAGGGCGCCGGGGCCGAAGAGGACCTTCGTGGGGACTTGGAACGTGTAGCTCATGTTTTTTTCTTTGGTTGGGTGTTTTTGTCAGTGCTTGGGAACGCGGGTGCGGACGGCGGTGATTTCGCCGACGTACATCGTATGGGGGAGCATCCCGTTGTCGTAGAGGCGGCGCGCCTCCTCCGGGAGCTGCGCGTGGTCGTCTAGGACGGTCTTGTAGATGCGGCGGCACTCGAGGACGAGCTGCGCCTCGCTGAAAAACGGGTTGCCCGCATCGGTGAAGGCGGCGGTGAGACCGGCGGGGCCGACCTTGTCGCCGTCGCGGCCGGAATGGCGGCCCATGTACATCAGGGCGGATTCGTAGCCGTCCGGGAAGGCGCACACGGTGAAGGTCTCGTTCGTCTCCATGAAGCCCCACGTGTGGCGACTTCCGGAGACGTAGACCGAGACGACGGGCTTTTTCCACAGCACGCCCGTCCCCCACCAGCCGATCGTCATCGCGTTGAAGTCGCCCTTGCGGCCTGACGCGAGCAGCATCGTGTCGCGCAGCCCGATTGCGGCGGGATCCATCACGGCGTCCTTGGGGGAGACGTCGCGCCACGGTCCAAGGGGTGCCGGGGCGGCTTCGGCGGCGAGGGCAGAGGACGGGGCGGGTGCTTCGGGATCGGCGGCAGAAGCGGGTCCCGCCGGGGCGGGGGCCGGAGCCGGCGAGAGGCAGAGCTTCGCGCAGAGCAGGACGAGCGCGACGGCGAGAAGGAGGTTGAGGAAGTTGGCGGCTTTCATTTTGTTTCTCCTTGGGGTTGGTTGGATTCGGCGAGTTTGAAAAGGGTGCCCGTCGGGCAGACGAACCGGCAGTAGGCGCGCGGGACGAACGCGGAAAGCGCGACGAACACCGCCGCGAACGCCAAAAGCGGCACCGGCGCAACGCGCCAGGCGAACGCCCCGAAGAGTTCCCAGTCGAGCCAGCGCGACCAGAGTCCGAGCCAGAGCAGAAGCATCAGTGCCGCCCAGAGCGCCCGCCTCAGCGCCGTCAGCCGCCGCACGAGCGCCGGGGAGAGCCTCCACTTGCGCATCGGGAGACGCGAGGCGAGTTCCTGCGCCGCGCCGAAGGGACAAACGTGCATGCAGTAGTGCGCGGGACGCCCGAAAAGCGGATAGAGGAAGGCCATCGCCAGCAGCAGGAGCGCCGAGGCGAAGTCCACCGCGCCGCGCGGCAGGTCGCCGTCCGCCCAGCCG
>JAFPUX010000127.1 GCA_017413145.1 Kiritimatiellia bacterium
CGCACGCGGCGCGTGGGGGGGTGCGGACCCCGCCACGCGCCGATGAAGCGCCGAAGCCGCCCGCGCCGCGCGCGGCGCGGCGGCTTCCAACTTGCGAGCGCCGCACAATAATCGTGCGGCGCCGTTCGTTATGGGAAACAGAGGCGGACGATCCGCCGCAACCGGGAGAACCGAAATGAAATCCAGCCGCACCGCCCTCGCCGCCGTCCTGTTCGCCGCCTGCGCCGCCGCCGCGTCCGCACAGGACGAATGCGGAGAGGGGGCGTGCGCGCTGCCGTCGTGGCTCACGGGCGAGACGGACGCCGCGGCGGCGCCGCCGGCGTTCACGGTGCTGTCGCCCGTGCCGGAGTCCGCGGTCGAGCCGATCGCGCCCGCGCCGCGGCTCGACACGCTCGACGGGAAGACGGTCGCGCTCGTCGGCGGGAGCTTCATGGCGAGCGTTACGCACCCGGAGCTGCGGCGGCTCCTCCTCGCGGAGTTCCCGTCGGCGAAGGTCCTGCTGCTCGACGAGATCGGTTCGGCGGGGCCGTATCCGCGGCCGGGCGTGGTGCGGCGCGAGAAGGACGCGTTCCAGCGGAAGCTGAAGGAGCGCGGGGTCGACGCCGTCGTTTCCGGCAACGGCGGGTGCGGCCTGTGCACGCCGAAGGAGACGGGTTCGTGCATCGCCGCCGAGGCGCTCGGGATTCCGTCCGCGATGATCGCCGCGCCGGGGTTCGTGAAGCAGGCGAAGGCGACCGCCGCCGCGGCCGGGCTCGCCGAGCTGAGCGTCGCGGAGTATCCCGGCGCGTTCGCGAGCCACACGCGCGAGGAGCTGCTGGAGAACACGCGCAAGGTCCTCTGGCCGCAGGTGAAGAGCGCCCTCACGGGCGCCGGTCCCAAGTCGCAGGACGCAGGTCGCAAGACACAGGACACAAGTCCGGCTTGCGACCTGGGACCTGCGACCCTCGACTTCGAGTCCTACGACGAGTTCGCCCGCGTCTTCCTCGACTCCGGCTGGACGGACGGCCTCCCGGTCGCGCCGCCGACGCCGGAGCGCGTGGCGGAGTTCCTGCGCTTCACCGACCTGCCGCCGGACCGCTCCCTCGGCGCGATCCCGCCCGCGCAGCGCGAGGCGACGGTGCGCCACGTCGCCGCGAACGGCGCGATGGCGGGCTGTCCGCCGGAGTTCATGCCGGTGCTGCTCGCGTTCGTCGAGGCGATGAAGGACGGCGACTTCCGCCGCACGCTCGCCTCCACCCACGCGTGGACGCCCTGGTGCTGGCTCAACGGGCCGGTCGCGCGCCAGCTCGGCTTCGACTGCGGCCAGGGCGAGATCTCCGAGCCGCGCAACGCCGCGCTCGGGCGCTTCCTCAACCTCGCGATGCTCAACCTCGGCGGCTACCGCGTGAAGGAGAACCGCATGGGGACGTTCGGCTACCTGATGCCGTGGTGCGTCGCGGAGGACGAGGCCGCCGCCGCGCGCGCCGGCTGGGCGCCGTGGCATGTGCAGCGCGGCTTCTCCGCGGACGACTCGACGCTCACGGCCGCCTCCGCGATCAGCTGGGGCAACAACCTCGTCCCCGCCACGTCCGACGCGGCGCGCATCAAGGACCTGATGGCGTGGGACGCGTGCGAGAAGTCGCAGATGGCCGTCGCGAGCGGGATGCCCTGCACGTATCGCGTCTTCCTCGTCACGGAGGGCGTCGCGCGCGACCTCGCGAAGGCCTACCCCACCAAGGACGCGCTCTGCCGCGCCGTGGAGGAGGCCGCGCGCATCCCGCTCGGCCAGCGCGCCTTCGCGAACTACTGGGGCAACCCCGGCAGCGCGTTCGACCCGGCCAAGTATCCGCTGCGCGCCCACGAGCGGCGCATCGCCTCGCAGGAGGGCGCGGCCGAGACCGCCGCGCCGCCGTGGCTCGCGTGGACGGGCCTCGAGCGCCTGGAGACCGTCCCCGCGATGGAGCCGGGCAAGAGCGCCTTCCTCGTGACGGGCGACCCCTCGCGCAACAAGGTCCTCACCGTCCCCGGCGGCGCCTTCGCGACCGTGAAGATCGTGCTGCCCCGCGACTGGGACGCCCTGATGGCCGAACGCGGCTACGCCCCGCTCTCGTCCTTCCGCGTCGCCCCCGCCGCCCCCGCCGCGTCATCCGCTCCGGCCACCCCGCCGCCTTCCGCGCAGGACGGCGCGTGGCGGGGTGCGGACCCC
>JAFPUX010000128.1 GCA_017413145.1 Kiritimatiellia bacterium
ACGGCGAACGCGGCGACGCGCTGCCCCTGGCGGATGTCCTCCTCGATCCAGATGCCGTGCGCCGTCCGCCCTTCGGGCAGGGCGAGCGCGACGCCGCCGCACGGGCCGATCTGCGCCTCGGCGAGCGTCGGGCCGAGGAGCTTGTCCGTCTCGGCGCGCAGCTCGCGCAGGCGCGCGGCGTCGGCCTCGGAGACGAGCCCCTCGCGCGTCGGCGGGAGGTTGAGGATGAAGCCGTAGCCGCGCCCGACGCTGTCCTTCCAGATGCGGACGAGCCAGTCGAGGGGGATGGGCGCGTCGCCGTCGCGGTGGAACCAGTGCGTGTCCTGGCGGATCGAGACGTCGACCTCGGCGGGCTTCCACTTCGCGCCGGCGGGGTCGCCGTGGCGCAGCAGCTCCAGCCCCGCGGCGTCCTCCTCGGCCCAGCGGTCGTGGAAGCCGCACCAGCACGGGTCGGAGGACTTGCCGGCCTCGTTGCCGATCCAGCGCAGGTCGGCGCCGCCGAAGTTGCCGAAGAGCGCGGCCCGCGGCTGCCAGCGGTCGCGCGCGGCGACGATCTCCGCCCACGGGTAGTAGCTCTTCTGGTCGATGGAGCGCCTCTCGCGGGCGCCGCCGTAGAAGCCGTCGCCGCCGTTGGCGCCGTCGAACCAGACCTCCGCGAGCGGCCCGTACTGCGTGAAGAGCTCCTCGAGCTGGCGCAGGTAGTAGTCGCGGTAGGCGGGCGTGCCGTAGTCGGCGCGGTTGCGGTCCCACGGCGAAAGGTAGAGCCCGGCCTCGATGCCCTCGGCGGCGCAGGCGTCGACGAACTCGCGCACGACGTCGCCCCGGCCGCCGCGCCACGGCGAGTTGCGGACGCAGTGCTCGGTCCACTGCGACGGCCACAGGCAGAAGCCGTCGTGGTGCTGGGCCGTGAGGACGAGCCGAGACATCCCGCCCTCGCGGGCGACGCGCGCCCACTGGCGGCAGTCGAGCGCGGTTGGCGCGAAGACCGCGGGGTCCTCGTCGCCGTAGCCCCATTCCTTTCCGGTGAAGGTGTTCGGCGAGAGATGGACGAAGCCGTAGAACGGCTTCTCGTGCCAGGCGAGCTGGCGGGGGCTTGGAAGAGGGAGGACGTTCATCGGACGAGTGTCCGCGGATCTCGATTGTTCGAAACCGGCCACAAAGCCGAATTCGTTGCTTTCAGTGGCGTTGTGGATCAGGCGTACCCACGGACGCAGGGACGCCGTTCACGAAGACGGGGATCGGGCGGGAGGAGCGGATGGTGACGCGCGGCGGCTCGTCGGGCGTCGCGCGCGCGGCGCACTCCAGGTCGACGAGCGTGCCGTCGCCGAGACGGAGGCTGCGGACGCCGTGCGCCTCGGGGAGGCGGACGGTCCAGTCGATGCGGTCCACGGTCGCGCGGATGCCGAGGACGTGCTCGAGCAGGAGCGCGATGGGCGCCACGCCGGAGAAGCCGACGAACTCGTTGCGCACGAGCTGGCCCCAGATGCGACCGGGCTCGACGGCGCTCGGGCTGTAGCTTTCCCAGAAGGTGCCGGTCTTGCGGAAGACCTCGGTCACGGCCTCGACGTGCCGGCGCGCGAGGCGGTGCGCGGCGTCCGCGAGCCCGCACGCGGCGAGGCCCTCGGCGATCATGTACTCCATCATGCACCACACCCCGCCACGCCAGTAGCAGCCGCCGTCCGGATCGAACTTCGGGTCGTCCATCGACGTGCTCGCGGTGCCGCACGCGGAGCGGAAGCGCCTCGGATCCTCGAGCGCGGCGAGAAGGCGGCGGGCGCGGTCGGGCGGCGCGACGCCCGCGAGAAGCGCCCAGAACGAGCCGACGTGCTGGCACGCGACGCGGTTGCCGTCGCGGTCGAGGTCCTTGTAGAGCCCGGCCTCTTCGTCCCACATGCGCTCGTTCGCGAGGCGCGTGAGTCGCTCGGCCTCCTCCGCGAGTTCCGCGCGGCCGGTTTCGATGCCGGCGGCCTCGGCGATGCGGAGGAGCAGGCGCGCGTCGAGGATCTGCTGGAAGGTGACGTCGACGAACGAAAGGTGGCCGTGGTCGAAGCACTCGTTGTAGAGCGTCGAGTCCATGCGCGGGATGTTGTCCATGCCGCAGCCCCAGCCGGAGGAGAAGTAGGTGCCGTCCTTCCAGGTTCGGTGCTTGCGGATCCAGCGGTGGTAGGCGAGCAGGTGCGGGTAGACGGCGGCGAGGCGCGCCTTGTCGCCCGAGAGCCGATACCACTGCCACTCGGCCCACGCGAAGATGTCGCCGCCGACGCTGCTCGGGTCGTCGCGTTCGAAGGCGGAGAGGCCGTTGCGGATGTCGAGCTCGCGCGGGATGAAGCCGTCGGAGTCCTGTGCGCCGTAGAAGTTCTCGAGCGAGCGGATGAACGGGAACGCGCCGGTGCCGTACTTGCCGAACATCGTGATGAAGCAGCAGCCCCAGACGAACACGGCGCCGGAGAACTTCGTGAAGACGTAGTTGCGGGAGAAGCCGCTGCCGGGCTCGGGCGCGCGGACCTTCGAGCCGACGATCTCCCAGGCGCGGCGCCAGGCGGCGACCTCGTCCGGGTGGCCGTCCCAGAAGACCTCCGGGACGGCGTCGTGCCACGCCTCCGGGGGCGGAATGTCCTCCGTGCGGTCGAGCGGGACGTCGCGCCGCGCGAACGCGCGGTCCTTCAGCAGCGGGCTGTCCGCCCACGTGCGGTGGTGTTCGTACGGCGCCCGGACGACGTCCTCGACGATGGTGTCTCGCGGATTGGTTCCCATGACGTCGATTCTACCCGAAGGGCGCCCTTTCGCGCAAGCGCCGCGGCTAGAACCGTCCGCTGGCGCCGCCGCCGCCGAAGCGTCCGCCGCCGCCGCCGCGGAACCCGCCGCGGGAGGAGCGCGACGGCGACCACGGGGGGGACGGATGCGGAT
>JAFPUX010000129.1 GCA_017413145.1 Kiritimatiellia bacterium
CCGCCGCCCACGAGGAGGATGCGGACCGTCGCGTCGGCGAAGAGCGTGAACGTGCCGTCCGACGTGAACCGGTGGACGGCCTCCGTGCCGTCGTTCAGCAGCGTCTCCGTTCCGCCGGAGGCGAGGAGCGACGCCTGCGCGAGCGCGGGGAGGAAGAAGAGGAGCCGGATCATCCTTTTCATCGTGAAGGGGCTTCGGGGTTCCGTGCACGCGAAAGGGGACTACTTGATCAGCACGAGCAGGCCGCCCTTCGGGAGCGTGCGGATCTCGAACTCGCGGGCGTGGCCCATGGAGACGTTCGTGATCCTGAGATACTTCGCCGCTCGGGCGACGTTCTCGGGCAACACGACGTCGTAGCAGCAGTCCATCCAGTCCATCTGCGTCCAGGAGAGGTCCTCGACCGTCGTCCAGTTCGCGGAGGACTGGGTGTTGGCGGAATCCCACGAAACGACGCGCGGGGACGTCGATACGGAGGTTTCGGAGTCCGGCCAGTCGATTGGGGAGGACGTGGCGGACACGACGGCGGTGCGGCCTCGGATCATCTCGACGTCGAGCGTCCCGACGCGGCCCCAGTAGCGGATCGCGACGGGATAGCGGTCCGTCATGTCCGTGCAGTCGAAGACGAAGACGGCCTTGTGTCCGTTGTCGTTGTCGACACAGTCGCCGATGTTTCCGTTGTACATCGCCGGGCCGTTGTAGCCCGACATGTGCGCGGCGGGGTACTCGGCCGCCGTCCCGACGGCGACGCGGAACGTGACGGGCGAAGCGGCGATATAGCCCCCCGACACGGCGAACGTGCGCGTGTGCCAGATTCCCCTGCCGATGCCGGCGACCTTGGCGGAGAAGTCCGCGCCGGAGGCAAGTCCCGTCGCGAGCGTCTCGACGCGCGCGCCGGCGGCCCGCCAGGCCGCGAGGTCTGCGCCGTGGTCCGCCTTGTCGATCGCGACGAGGACGTCCGCCGTGCCGGCGGGCGCCAGGGTCAGCGTCCCGCGGAACGAGACGCCGTCCGGGTCGTCGGGCGAATCGAGCGCGGACAGGCTCGTCGCGACGACCGGGCGCTTCGCGAACACGCACAGGTCCGGCGTCCAGAGCGAGAACTCGCCGGCGTTAACGGTCCTGAAGTCGGCGTCCGGGCTCGGTTCGATCCGGTAGTAGCGGTAGCGCGTCGCGCAGGGATAGGCCGAATCGTCGTAGTCCGCCTTCTTCTCGGCGGTGGCCATGACGGGCATCTGTCCGGCGGACGACGGCTTGACGAGCTTCCAGGCGGAAGACGCGCCCGTGGCGGGATCCCTCACGAGGCGGATGTATTCGGCGTTTCCGACTGTCATGGAGTGCCCTTCCCAGAAGAGCGTCCAGTCGGCCATGTCGTTCGACCCGTAGACGCGGAACTTCCCGAGCCGGCTCGTGTTGTATTTTTCTTCGTCGCCCGCGCCCTGGATCAGGATCGACGTGACGAGCTTCGGCGAGCCCGCATCGTAGATCGGATGGACGTCCTTCTCGTCGATCTTGCCCGTGTAGTTGTCGAGAAAGATGAAACGACGGTCGATCAGCTCGTGCGCGTCGTGCTTGTAGTCGTGGACGAACGACTTCGGCCCGGCGAAGACGATCGGCAGCTGCGCGCCGGCGTATTCGTCCGCGGCGGTTGCGACGAGGGGGAGGAGCAGCAGGGGAAGGATTCGTTTCATGGCGCAAATCCTACACCCGCGCGCGGACGGCGGTCAAGCGTCGCGCCCGGCTACCAGCTCGCGCCCAGGTTCTCGAAGGTGTCGATGACGACGACGCAGTCCGCGCGGACGCTTCGCATGACGCGCAGCATGACGTCCTTCGGGACCGCCACGCAGCCGCCGGTCCAGGGCTTCTGCGGGCCGAAGCAGTGCAGGAAGATCGCCGAGCCGCGGCCGCGCGCGCCCTCCTCGTTGAAGCCGATGTTCAGGCAGTACTGGTAATGGACGTCGTAGTCGACGAGGTGCTCGCTGTCGTCGAGGACGAGATCCGGGACGTCGCGGATGTCGACCATCTGGTTGTAGCGCCGGTCGGGGTCGCCGCTCCACCAGGCGTTCCCGTCCACCTGGACGTAGGGGATCGCGCAGCCGGGATCGGGCGCGATGCCGAACGCCTTGTTGAAGCGGTAGACGCCGATCGGCGTCTGGCCGCAGCCCTCGCGGTGGTCGGCGTCCAGGCACAGGCCGTTTCTTCCGACGAAGCCCGGCGTCGAGAGGATCTGCTTCCAGCTCCCGTCCGCGCCCTTCTCGTGCATCGAGACGCAGGCCGTCGTCCTGTCCATCCCGATGCCGGCGACCACGAGGAGCTGCGTGGCGTTCGTCGCCGCGGGAAGCTTCGCCACCCACGCGGGGGAATCGGCGGCCGCACGGGCCGGCGCGTTCGTCGTGGCGGGGTCCGGCGCGGGCCGCGCCGGCTCCGCGGCGTGCGCGGCGGCGCTGAGGAGAAGAATCGGAAGGATGCGTTTCATGCGGCGGATTATAGACGAAGGACGTCCTTCGCCACAAGGCCGACGAAGCACGCGCCCGTGGCGGGACTACTGGATCAGCATCAGGGTCTCGGACGGCAGCTCCTCGACGACCCAGTGCGTGGTGCCGTTGGTTCCGGTCGTCCACTTCCCGATGGGCTTCACGCCGCGGAGGCCGAGCGCCTTGGCTGCGGCGTTCGCCGTTGCCTGTTCCGAGCCTTCGAACGGCAGGACGCGCGCGTCCGCCTTCCAGTCCGCCGCGTGCTTCCGGGCGGCGACGAGGACCCAGGAGGCAACGGGGGATGTCACCGGCTGGAGGGCGGTGTTGGCGACCGAGGTGGGCGGCGGGCCGTAGAACCAGATGACGCGCGATCCCGCGTGGTAGCGCAACGATTCGGTTCCGAGCGTCGTCAGCGTCTCGGGAAGGCGGATCTCGTTCACCTTTTGGAGGTCCACGAGGGCATAGGTGGACACCTCCGTGAAGACGGACTTCGAAAAGTCGAGAGGGGTCTCCAGGTTCTTGCACATCCGGAAGGCCGCATAGCCCAGCGTCGTCAGGCCGGGGCAACCTTCGGGAAGGGTGATGGTCTTGAGTGACGAACAGTTGTAGAACGCCTGCTGGCCGATGGACCGGATGCCGGTGCCGACCACGATATTCGTGATCTTCGTGTCGTTCGCCACGGTGTTCCCCAGCATGGTCTCGAGCGAATCGGGAAAGACGACGGACGTGATGGCGGTGTTTTTCTCCAGCGCGCCGTTGCTCGAGGTCTTCAGGACGACGCCGCAGTCCGCCGCCACGCCCGTCAGGTCGAGGTCGCCCGAGCCGGCGACGTAGCTCGAGCCGTTGTTTCCCGACCGTTGACCGAGGTTCCAGTTGTCGTCGGAGTACTTGTAGACGCCGATCTTCCAGTTGCCGTCGGTGATGACATGCGTGCAGCCGGATGGAACGTCCTCCGTGGAAAGGGTCCACGCGGCGGAGGCGGGAATGGCGAGGAGGAACAGGAGAGGGAGGATGCGTTTCATTGCGGGGCGTGGGCCGGGGTGGCGAAGAACACGGGCAATTATAGGAGGGTTCCGGAGTCGCGCAAGGTGCGGAAACGCAATGATCGATCGGTGCGATTCTGCAATTTGGCTTGCCTTGCGGCGAAAAAGGCGCTAGAATCGCGCGCCATGAAGAAGAACCCGTCCCGGCCGTTCCAGGTGGTCCTCGACATCGACTCGGG
The DNA here is from genome assembly GCA_017413145.1 of Kiritimatiellia bacterium. Taxonomy (GTDB): domain Bacteria; phylum Verrucomicrobiota; class Kiritimatiellia; order RFP12; family UBA3636; genus UBA3636. The sequence continues at coordinate 3,691 of JAFPUX010000129.1, forward strand.
CTCCTGCGTCATGCGGGACGCGATGAACGGAATCCTGCGGTTCGCCCGCGACGCGCGGGACTGGTCCCTGGGGACGATCGAACTCGGACTGATCGATTCGTTTCCGCCGGGGACGACCTTCGACGGGGCCATCGTCGGCGGGAGCTGGAACGCCCGCCGGCGGTCCCGGAAGGCGCTTCGCGTGCGCAGGACGGTGGAGCTGCGCCTCGACGCCGGTTCGGTCGCGCGGCTGGCCGCCGAACACTTTCTCGACCGAGGGTTCGAGCACTACGCCTTCGTGGAGAACCCGCGTTCCCTGCCCTGGGCGGACGAGCGGCGGGAGGCCTTCCGCCGCGAACTGGCGGCCCGCGGGCTCGCCTGCGCCGTCTACCGCCCGCCCTCCAGGGGCGACCTCCCGTTCCGCCGCCGCCATCTCGCGGCGTGGCTTGCGGCGCAGCCGCGGCCGCTCGCCGTCCTCGCCGCCTACGACGCCGAGGCGCGGCGGGTTCTCGCCGCCTGCCGGGTCGCGGGGCTCGGCGTCCCGGAGGACGTCGCCGTGGTCGGGTTCGATGACATCGCGCTTGCCCGCTCGACGATCCCTCCGCTCACGACTGTCTCGCAGCCGGTAAGGAAACTCGCCGCAACAGCCTTCAAGGCGCTGCTC
>JAFPUX010000130.1 GCA_017413145.1 Kiritimatiellia bacterium
GCCGCCGGCGGACGCGTCGTCCGCCCCGGCGCCCGCGGTGGGCGGCGGCGGGCCGAACGGCGATTTGTCGAGGATGATTTCGTAGTCCCCGCGCTCCCGCGGCGCGGCGGCGGCGATCCGCGCCGCCGCGAGCAGCGCGAACGCGAGCGGAAGCGGACGGAAACGGAGGGGCATTCGGGCGGACGGCTATTTCACCGTGAAGCGCGTGGCCTTCACGAGCGCCTTCCAGAGCGAGACGGCGTCCTTGGCCTCGAGCGCGGCCTTGCGGTTCGGCTCCTTGCCGTAGGATTCGGCCAGACCCGCGAGCAGGCGCAGGTAGAACATGCTCACGGCGGTGGGAATCGTGGAGAAGAAGACGAAGTGGACGGGCTTCTCGTCCGCGCCGCCCCACTTGATCCCCTTGCGGCTCACGCCGAAGGCGAGCGACAGGCCGCCGCCCTCGACGCCGCGCACGTGCGGGAACGCCAGGCCGTTGCCGACGCCCGTCGGGAGCGTCGTCTCGCGCGCCATGGCGTCCTGCACCAGCTTGGCCGCGTCGTCGACGAACTTGCCGGCCTGCAGCGTGCCGGCGAGCTCCGCGATCGCGGCTTCGGGCGTCGCGCCGGCGAGCTCCGGGACCATCAGTTCGGGCGCGGAAAAGCGCGCGACGCCGACCTTGTGCTCGCCGCTGGAGCGCTTCGGCCGCTCGGCCACCCACTTGGCGCCCGACGGATCGTAGAGGATGCGCGCGCAGCTCGGGCACGTCACCAGCGAGCGGCAGAGCTTCACCGCCTGCACCACGGAAATCGCGAGCTTCATCCCGCACACCGAACAGCTGCCGGCGTTCATCGGCGCCATCACGATGTGGTCCTTCTTGTAGAGGCGGTCGCGCACGACCTTGACGGCGGGATCGAGCGAACCGGCCATCGCGTCGATGGACTTGTTCAGTTCGCCGAGATCGGCGCCGGCGCCGCGGATGGAGCGCTGTTCGTCGCGGATGAGGGTGAGTTCCTGGAGCTGGATGAGGTGGTTGACGGTGCTGCGCATGTCGGATGGTCCGGGCGGAACGGGGGCCCGCGCCGTCGGCGCGGGCCCTCGTGGGGTTTACGGCCTGGAAGTATGCATTTTTGCAAGCGAAAAGTCAACCGCCGGCGGAAAACGGGAAACGCCGTCCCGCGGCGAACCGCGGAACGGCGTTCTCCGGGACGGAAGCCGCGGCTAGCCGAGCTTGCCGTCGGAGCCGAGCACGTTCACGATCTTGTGCATGTAGAGCTTCTTCATCTCGTCGCGCGCCGGCGTGAGGTACTGGCGCGGGTCGAAGTGCTCCGGATGCTCCGCGAAGTGCAGCCGGATCGCGGCCGTCATCGCGAGGCGCGAGTCCGAGTCGATGTTGATCTTGCAGACCGCCGACTTGGCCGCCTTGCGGAGCTGCTCCTCGGGGATGCCGACCGCGTCGGGCAGCTTGCCGCCGTGCGTGTTGATGATCTTGACGTACTCCTGCGGGACCGAGGAGGACCCGTGCAGGACGATCGGGAAGCCGGGGAGCTTCTGCTCGACGGCCTCGAGGACGTCGAACGCCAGCGGCGGGGGGATCAGGAGACCCGTCTCCGGGTCGCGGGTGCACTGCTCGGGCTTGAACTTGTAGGCGCCGTGCGAGGTGCCGATCGAGATGGCGAGCGAGTCGCAGCCCGTGCGGGTCGAGAAGTCGATCACCTCCTCGGGCTTCGTGTAGTGCGATTCCTCGGCCTCGACCTCGTCCTCGACGCCCGCCAGGACGCCGAGCTCGGCCTCGACCGTGACGTCGTACCGGTGCGCGTATTCGACGACCTTCTTCGTGACGGCGATGTTCTCCTCGTAGGGGAGCGACGAGCCGTCGATCATGACGGACGAAAAGCCGCTGTCGATGCAGCTCTTGCAGGTCTCGAACGAATCGCCGTGGTCGAGGTGCAGGACGATCTCGGGCTTCTCGCAGCCGAGCTCCTTGGCGTATTCGACGGCGCCCTGGGCCATGTAGCGCAGGATCGTGGGGTTCGCGTACTTGCGCGCGCCCTTGGAGACCTGCATGATGACCGGGGACTTCGTCTCGACCGAAGCCTGGACGATGGCCTGCATCTGCTCCATCGTGTTGAAGTTGAAAGCGGGGATGGCGTAGCCGCCCTTGACCGCCTTGGCGAACATCTCGCGCGTGTTGACGAGACCGAGTTCCTTGTAGCTGACCATGGTATTTCCTTGGTTGTGGTTGGAGTTTGGTGAAAGAGGCTAGCCGCGCGCCCAGGCGAGGACGTTTTCGGGCAGGGGGCCGACGGAAACGACCGTGGCGACGGACGTTTCGCCGTCCTCGCCCGGTAGCTCGACCTTGTCGCCTTCGGCGGCGCCGAAGAGCGCCTCGGCGAGGCGGCTGCGCGAGGAGACGATCCCGAGGTCGGGGTCGCTGTCCCATTCGCCGAGGATCGCGAAGGCGCGCTCGGCGCCGTCTTCCCCGCGGATCGCGACGAACGAGCCGACGCCCGCGAGGCCGTTCTGCGCGACCTGCGAGAAATCGAACGCGGAGACCTCGGCGAGGTCCTTCTGCAGCTGCGTCTGGCGCGCCTGGAGTTCGCGCTCGCGGTCGCGGGCCGTCTGGTACTCGAAGTTTTCGGAGAGGTCCCCGAAGCCCTTCGCGAACTCGATGTCCTTGATGTTCTGCGGAATGTCTTCCTTGACGAGCTTGTCGAGACGCGCCTGGCGCTCGGCGTAGGAGCGGGCGGACGTGATGCCGAGCCGGACGAACGCCTCGGGCTTCTCCTCGACCTCCTCGGGCAGTTCCTCGATGCCCTTGTAGGTCGCGCGCAGGTAATCGAGCAGGTTGCGCTTCTTGAGCGGCTCCCAGACGCCCTCCATCGCGGACAGGCGGGCGAAGACGGACGCGCGCTCCTCGCGGGACATCCCGTCCATGAGCGGCGCGAGCCACTTGCAGCCGAGGTCGGTCTCGACGTTCTTCGCGCCCTTCGGCGCGTCCGGGTCGCGGCGGCCCGCGACGAAGAGCTTCTTGAGGTCGTTCTTCATGCGCAGCGCTTCGCCGGCGGCCTCGCCGTCGAGCGCGACGGCGACGATCGAGACGAGCGCGAACGGCGGGACCGTCTCCGAAACGGACTTGGCGAGCCCCTTCACGGTGACGGCGTGGCAGAGCCAGCGCAGCAGCTGGAACGACGGCCGCGGCTTGCCGACCTCGCCGCGGACCTTCTCCGCGAACGCGTCCTTCGCGACGCCCGAAACCAGCCGCGGCGCGAGGTGCTCCATCAGGTTCGCCGGCATGTCGGGCAGCACGTCGACGAACGCGCCGGCGACGCGCGCGTCGGTCGCGAGCGGCAGGTCCTCCGCGAGCTCCTCCATGAGGCCCGCGGGCATCGCGGCGGCGGCGTCCAGCACGATGTCCGTGCGGCAGAGCGTGCCGACGAGGTCCACGGCCTTGTTCTCGGCGCCGGGGACGAACGCGAAGTCCTCCTCCGCGCCGGGACGCAGCGCGACGGGAACCTCGGTCAGGCCCGCCGCGAGGCCGATCATGGCGGCGCGCACCTTCGCGGCGTTGCCGAGCTTCTTGCGGTCGGCGACGCACGCCTTGAAGACGAACCCGATCCGGTCGGCGATCGCCGCGCGCTGCGCGTCCGAAAGGTTCTTGCCGCCCTTCTTCGCGAACGCGGCGGCCTTCTCGAGGATCTCCTTGGGGTCGCGCAGCGCGGCGAACGCCTTGTACTCCTTGTCCAGCTCCGCCGCCGCGTCGCGGCGGCCTTCGCGCGACATCTCCACGGCGTCGGCCTTCTTGGCCGCCGCGGGGAGGCGGACCGCCTCGTCCGAGGCGAGCTGCCGGCGCGCCAGCTCCCAGAACTTCTTCCAGTCCTCGCCCGCGGGCAGCAGCGGCTCGATCCGGGCCTGCAGCTGCGAAACCGTGAGGTTGCCCCAGGACTTGAGCGCGAGCTTGGCGATTTCGCCGGGCTCCTTGCGGCACTTCGCGTCGAACGCCGCGCGGTCCGCGTGGCGGACGGCCAGGACGTGCTCCGGCCCGATCGGCGAAAGCGCCTCCGCGGCGAACGCGAAGCCGAGCGCCTTGGGGCCGCCGGCCACGTCGTCGAACGCGACGGTCGCGGTCTTGTAGTAGTCGTCCTCGGACTTCACGACGCCGTAGCCCCACGTGCGGTGGGCGACGACGGAGCCGGGCTTGAGCGAAAGCAGCAGCGCGAGGCGCTTCAGCGCTTCGGAGGGACGCGCCTTGCCGAAGCCGGCGCTCTCGATCTTCGCGAGCGCGAGGCGGTCCTTGGACGCCGCCGCGGAGAGCACCGACAGGCATTCGGCGCCGTAGGCGACGCGGTCGCCCGTCCAGGCCGCCTTCTTGCCGAGCAGCTTGATCAGGGCCGCCACGTCGCGCCGCTCGATGAAGCTCTGCTCGACCACGGCGAACGCCTGGTCGCGCGGCTCGAGGCGCTTTTCGTCCTTCTCGTTCTTCACGAGGGCCGCGAGGTCGTCCACGAGGCCGAGCAGCTTCGCGGTGTCGGGAGCGGGTTCGCAGGTCTCGGTGACGATCTGCAGGGCGAGGTCGTTCGGGGAGACGGCGTTGGGGGCGGACTGGGACATGTCGGATGGGTTCCTTCGGGAAGGCCGGGCGGACGGGCGCGGGGCGCAAGCGGTTCGCGCGCGGGTGCGTTTCCCGCGCAACGGGGCGGGAAGTCTACCACAACCGGCCCGCGGCGGCAAACGGAAAAAACGCGCTTCAAATGCGCGCCGCCTTTTGGTAGCATGGGAGGCGTTCTTCGCGACCATGGACGACGGACTCACGCCGATGCTGCGGCAGTACGCCGCGATGAAACGGGAGATGGACGGCGACACGCTGCTCCTCTTCCGTCTCGGGGACTTCTACGAGCTGTTCATGGACGACGCGCGCGAGGCCGCGCCCCTGCTCGGCCTCGCCCTCACGCACCGCGCCGGCCAGCCGATGTGCGGCATCCCCCACCACGCGATCGACTCCTACCTCGCCAAGCTCGTCCGCCTCGGCCGCAAGGCCGCCATCTGCGACCAGATGGAGGACCCGAAGAACGTCAAGGGCGGCCGCATGGTCCGCCGCGAGGTCACCCGCATCGTGACGCCCGGCACCGTCACCGAGGAGACGATGCTCGCGGACGACGCCCACAACTACCTCGCCGCCGCCGTCCCCGTCCGCGGCGGCGCCGGCGGCTGGGCGCTCGCCGTCCTCGAGCTCTCCACCGGCGACTTCTTCTGCGAGTCCCCCGCGAACCGCGCCGCGCTCGTCGAGGCGCTCGTCCGCCTCGCGCCCGGCGAGGCGCTCGTCCCC
>JAFPUX010000131.1 GCA_017413145.1 Kiritimatiellia bacterium
AACCTCTTCCGCGACCCGCGCTGGGGCCGCGGCCAGGAGACGCTCGGCGAGGACCCGTTCCTCTCCGGCGAGATGGGCGCGGCCTACGTGCGCGGCATGCAGGGCGACGACCCGAAGAACCGCATGCAGGTCGCCGCGTGCGCGAAGCACTACGCCGTCCACTCCGGTCCGGAGAAGGACCGCCACGTCTTCGACGCGCGGCCCCCGAAGAAGGACTTCCGCGAGAGCTACCTGCCGCAGTTCGAGCGCGTCGTGAAGGCGGGCGTCGAAAGCGTGATGGGCGCCTACAACCGCACCTACGGCGATCCGTGCTGCGGGAGCAAACTCCTCCTCACGGACATCCTCCGCGACGAGTGGGGCTTCGACGGCCACGTCGTGAGCGACTGCTGGGCGGTGATGGACTTCTGGAAGAACCACAAGGTCTGCGCCTCGCCCGCCGAGAGCGCCGCGCTCGCGATCAAGAGCGGCTGCGACCTCAACTGCGGCGTCACGTTCCCGTCCGCCGTGCAGGCCGTGCGCGAAGGTCTCCTCACCGAGGAGGACGTCGATCGCGCGCTGCGGCGCATCCTCCGCACCCGCGCCCGCCTCGGGCTCTTCGACCCGCCCGAGGAGGACCCGTGGAAGGACCTCGGCGGGGACGACGTCGACACGCCCGAGCACCGCGCCGTCGCGCTCCGCACCGCGCGCGAGTCGGTCGTGCTCCTCAAGAACGCCGTCCCCCGCGCGCTCAACGGCCGCGGCGGCTCGCCCGACAAGGCGCCCGGCGTCCCGCTCCTGCCGCTCGACGCGGCGCGCACGCGCCACGTCCACGTCATCGGCCCGTTCGCCGCGAGCCTGCAGGCGCTCGTCGGCAACTACTACGGTCTTTCGGGGCGGCTCGTCTCCGTCCTCGAAGGCATCGTCCAGCGCGCGGGCGAAGGCCCCGCCGCGATCAAGATGAGCTACTCGCTCGGCGCGTATCCCGACCGCAACACGGGCCAGACGAGCTTCGGCGAGGGCTGGGGCGCGGACGCCATCGTGGCGTGCCTCGGCATCGACGGCACGCTCGAGGGCGAGGAGGGCGACGCGGTCGATTCCGACCTCAACGGCGACCGCCTCCGCGTCGAGCTGCCGCTCGCGCAGGAGAAGCTCCTGCAGGGCCTGCAGAAGACCGGCCGTCCGATCGTGGTCCTGCTTTTCGGCGGCGCGCCGGTCGCGATCGACCCCTCGCTCGCCGACGCGATCCTCTGGGTCGGCTACCCCGGCGAAGAGGGTGGCACCGCCGTCGCGGACGTCCTCTTCGGCGACGTCGCGCCCTCCGGCCACCTCCCGATTTCCTGGCCCAAGTCCACAGCGGACCTGCCGCCCTTCGAGGACTACGCGATGGCCGGCCGCACCTACAAGTTCGCCGAGAGGGAGTTCCTCTGGCCCTTCGGCTTCGGGCTATCCTACACGACCTTCGCGTTTGGCAAACCGGAGTCCGTCGCGAGTGCCGACGGGCAGGTTTTGTCCTGCCCGGTCCGCAACACCGGCAAGCGCGACGGCGTCTGCACCGTCCAGGTCTACGTCGAGAAGGCCGAACGCGGTCCCGACGACGCGCGCTGCGCGCTCGTCGACTTCGCGCGTGTCGAAGTGCCCGCCGGGGGCGAAGCGCTCGCGCGCTTCTCGCTTCCGCGCGAGGCCTTCGCGACCGTGGACGCCGACGGCGTCCGCGCCGTGCGGCCCGGACGCTACGTCGTCACGGTCGCCGACTGCGCGCCCGTTCCCTGCGCCCTCGCCGCCGGCCGCACGCCCCCCGTCTCGTTCGAGGTCGCGATCGCGTAGCCGCTTTTCCGCTTTTCCGCTCTTCCGCTTCTTCCATGGACATCCCCGCTTCCGCCGTCCGCACGTCCTACCGCGTCCCTTACGCCGACACGGACATGATGGGCGTGGTCTACTACGGCAACTACCTGACGCTTTTCGAGCGTTCTCGCAACGAGCTGATGCGTGCGCTGGGGCCGTCCTACGCGCAGATGGAGGCGGACGGCCTGATGCTGCCCGTGATCGAGGCTCACGTGGACTACCGCGCGCCGGCGCGCTACGACGACGTGCTCGAGATCGCCGCGTGGCTGTCCGAAGCGCACGGCGTGCGGTGCAAGGTCCGCAACGCGGTCCTGCGCGGTGGCGAGCTGCTGGCGTCCGGTTGGACGGTCCACGCGTGCGTGGACGCCAAGTCGCGCCGTCCGGCGCGCCTGCCGGAGTGGCTCAAGGCCGAGGTCGTTCCGGACTAGCCGTCGAAGAAGCGCGTTTCGACGATGCGGCGGATTTCGGCCGTGACGTCGGGGACGGGTTTCGAGGCGTCGACGACCGCGAAGCGGTCCGGCTCCTCGCGCGCCAGCTGCAGGTAGCCGTCGCGCAGGCGGCGGTGGAAATCCATCGGGGCCTGTTCGATGCGGTCTTTCTTGCCGGAACGGGCGACCGCGCGGGCGAGGCCCTCCTCGACGGGCAGGTCCAGGAGGAGCGTGAGCGACGGACGGACCGGGCCGGTCGCGAAGTCGTTCAGGCTGCGCAGCGTCGCGACGTCGAACCCGCGCCCGAAGCCCTGGTACGCGAGCGTCGAGTCGGTGAAGCGGTCGAGCACGATCCACGCGCCGCGCTCGAGCGCGGGCGCGAGGACGTTGCGGCAGAGCTGTGCGCGGGAGGCGCAGAAGAGCAGCGCTTCCGTCGCGTCGCAGAGCGGCTCGTGCGAGAGATCGTTCTGGAGCAGGTCGCGGATGATTTCGCCCGTCGGCGTGCCGCCGGGCTCGCGCGTGGTGAGAACCTCGATTCCGCGGGCGCGGAGCGCGTCGGCGAGCAGGCGCGCCTGCGTGGACTTGCCGCCCCCTTCGGGGCCTTCGAACGTGATGAGATGGCCGGGCATGGAAAGGTTGAAGTTGAAAGTTGAAAGTTGAAAGGGTTCGAACGATTTTCAATTCGTCATTGATCATTCGTCAGGTCGCAGCCTGCTCGGCGTCGAGGGGCTTCGCGCCGAGGATGCTCTTGAGGAGGGCCGGGTCGATCTTCACGAAGAAACCGCGCTGGCCGCCGTTGATGGCGATCCAGTCCAGGTCGAAGATCGACGCCTGCGCGTAGACGGGCACGCCGGGACGGCGGAAGCCGAACGGCGACGTCCCGCCGCAGTGGTAGCCGCTGTGGCGCTCGGCCTCGGCGCGCTCGCACAGCTCGACCGACTTCTCGCCGAGCGCGCGGGCGAGGTTCTTCGTGGAGATCTCGCGGTCGCCGTGCATCAGCATGATCAGGGGCTTGCCCGCGCCGTTCTTCAGCACGATCGTCTTCACGATCCGGTGCTCGTCGAGTCCCAGCTCGCGCGCCGCCTGCGCCGTCCCGCCGCGCTCTTCGTACTTGTAGGCGTGCGCGGTGAAGTCCGCCTTCGCGGCGCGCAGGACGCGGATGGCGGGCGTGGTCGGGATGTCGTCGTGCTTGGACATTTCGAAGTGGAAGAGTAGGAGAGCGGAAATCAGTCGAGGGCGAAGGTGAAGGGGAGGTAGGCGGAGAGGGGGCGGACGACGGGGGCGCCGCCGCGGAGCGGGGCGACGGCGACGGGCATGCCGGGCGCGCAGAACTCGGCGAGGACCTGGCGGCAGGCGCCGCAGGGCAGGGCGGGGGACTTCGCCGTCCCGCCGGCGATCGCGAGGGCGCGGAAGGAGCGGCGGCCCTCGGACACGGCCTTGAAGAGCGCGGTCCGCTCGGCGCAGTTCGTGAGCCCGTAGGACGCGTTTTCGACGTTGCAGCCGGAGAAGACCGTGCCGTCGTCCGCGAGGAGCGCCGCGCCGACGCGGTACTTGGAATAGGGGGCGTAGGCCCGCGCGGCGGCAGCGCGGGCGGCCGCCGCGAGCGCGATCCAGTCGATGTGCGTTTCCTGCTTCATGGCGCCGATTCTACACGAAGCCGCGTCAAATGGGAAGGGCCTCTCCGTTCCGTGCGCGGGCGGTGACGCGGACGACGCGTTCGTAGAGCGCCGCCATGAGGACGAGCAGCGCGAGCAGGTACAGCGGAAGGAGCGACGGCGTGACATGCCTCGCGAGGACGCCGAAGAGCGGCGGCATCGCGGTCGTTCCGAGGTACGCGAACGCCATCTGCACGCCGATGATCGCCTGCGATTTATCCGCGCCGAAGTGCGCCGGCGTCGAGTGGATGACGCTCGGGTAGACCGGCGCGCAGCCGAACCCCGCCACGACGAACCCCGCGCACGCGACGCCCGGCGGCACCGCGGGAAAAAGCGCCGCCGTGCCGACGAGCGCGAGGCCGGCCACGATGATCCCTTCGCCGATCCGAAGCATCTGGTCGTCGTTCCACTTGAACGTCGCGAACCCGCCGACGCCGCGCCCGAGCGTGATGCCCAGGTACACCATGCTCGCGTAGAACGCCGCGCGTTCGGGGTCGACGCCGCGGTGCGCGAGGAACGTCGCCGCCCACAGCCCCGCGGTCTGCTCGATCGCGCAGTAGCAGAAGAAGCACAGCAAGATCGCCTTCGCCCCCGGGATGCGGAAGATCTCCGCGAGCCGGAGCGGGCGGCGCGACGCCGGCGTTTCCGTCGGCGCGCCGGACGCGCCTTTCGCGCGATTCCACAACGGCAGGCTCGCGAAAACGGCCGCGGCGACCGCGACCTGCGCGATTCCGACGAGCAGGTAGCCGCGCTGCCACGGCGCGCCGCGCGTCAGCGCCGCGCCCATCGCGTAGGGGCCGACCGTCGCGCCGACGCCCCACATGCAGTGCAGCCAGCTCATGTGGCGGCTCGCGAAGTGCAATGCGACGTAGTTGTTGAGCGCGGCGTCGATTGCGCCGGCGGCCAGGCCGTAGGGGACGGCCCAGACGCACAGTCCCGCCATCGACCGGCACTGCGAGAAGCCGAAGAGCGCGACGGCGGCGAGCGCGGTGCTGAACGCGGTCACGCGCGCCGCGCCGAAGCGCTTGGTGGTGCGGTCGCTCTGCAGCGCCGAGACCACCGTGCAGATCGAGATGATCGCGAAGACGATCCCCGAGTGCGAGAGCGGCGGCGTGCCGCCGCCGAAACCGCGGAACGCGGCGTCCGCGCGCATCGCGGGCCACGCGGCGCCGAGCAATCCGTCCGGCAGGCCGAGCCCCACGAACGCGAGATAAATCGCCGCAAGAAGAAGATGGACCATGTCGGGGGATCCTTTTCCGCCCGCGTGCAACGCGGGCCATCCGGCCGCTGCCGGCTCGGAAGGCTAGGCCTTCCGGGCCGCGCAAGGCCGCGAGCGGAGGCACCAGGCGACGAGGGAGAGGATGCGGACGGCGGCGGCCTGCACGGCGCCGCGAGGGATGGTGCCGTCCGCGAGGCCCTTGAACACGGTTTCGCGGTAGTCGCGGACGCCGGGCGCGATGAGGTCGTTGCCCGCGGTCTGGTGCCGCGCCTTGTCGGCACCGTTCCACCAGTCGGTCATCACGACGCCCTCCCAACCCCATTCGCCGCGCACGATGCCGGTGAGGAGCGGCTTGATCGTCGCGACCCAGTCGCCGTTGAGGCGGTTGTAGCTCGTCATGATCGCGCGCGGCTTGCCTTCGCACGCGAAGCGGAACGCGCGCAGGTAGAGTTCGCGCAGCGTGCGCTCGGCGACGACGTTCTCCTCGCGCCCGCGCTCGTGCTCTTGGTTGTTGGTGCAGAAGTGCTTGATCGTGACGTAGCGGCCGGAGGGCGAGCCGTCCTCGCGCTCCTGCACGCCGCGCGAGATCGCGGCGGCCATGCGCCCGGCGAGAAGCGGGTCCTCGGAGAAGTATTCGAAGTTGCGGCCGCAGAGCGGATTGCGGTGGAGGTTGAGGCCGGGGGCGAGCCAGCCGTCGATGCCCGCGAGCGCCATGTCGGCCTGGACGCTGCGGCCGAACGCGGTCGCGGTGGCGTCGTCCCAGCCCTGCGCGAGCGCGGTTCCGCACGGATACGCGACGACGGTGCGCGCCATCTCGGAATCCTTCGCGGGGTCTTCGTTGAAAATCGCGAGGCGCACGCCGGACGGGCCGTCGGCGACGGGGCTCGGCGGGATCGCGTACTTCTTGCTGCTCCAGCACTCGGACGCTTCGCCGCGGACCGTGCCCTCGAAGCCGCCGACGCCGGTGCCGCCCTCGACGGCGCCGCGCATGTCGTCGAAGACGAGCATGTTCACGCAGCTCGCGAGTTCGCGGTCGTCCATCTGCGCGACGACCTGCGCGACGGTCGCGCGGCCGGCGAGGACGTCGTCCATCGTGACGGTCGCGGTGCCGGCCTTGGGCTTCGGAAGGCCCTTGAAGGGCGCCTTGTCGAGGTCGGGCTTCGCAACGCACGGAATCGCCGCGGGGTCGAGCGCGACGACCTTCGCGGCGGCGATTTCGGCCTTCTCGCCCGCGTAGGAGAAGGGCTTCGCGCCCTTGCGCGAGAGGAGGCGAAGGTCGGAGAGGTCGGCCTTGGCGAAGCGCGCGAAGACTTTCTCGACCGTGACGGTCTTCGGGAGGCGGAGCACGCCCGCGACGTGCGTCGCGCGCGAGGACGCGCCGACGCGGACGACGTAGTCGCCCTTCTCGAGCACGAACGCGGCGGCGGCTTCGTCGTAGGACGCGAACTGCGCGAGGTCGAACGCGAGCTCGACCTTGCACGACGCGCCGGGCTTGAGCTCGGGCGTGCGGGCGTAGGCGACGAGGTCCTGGTAGGGCTTCTCGAGCCTGCCGGCGGGCATCGAGACGTAGCATTGCACGACCTCGGCGCCGGCGGCCTTGCCCGTGTTCTTCACGGTCGCGGAGAGCTTGGCCTTCGAGCCGCGCGCGGCGGGCGCGCCGGCTTTCACGGAGAACGTCGTGTAGGAGAGGCCGAAGCCGAACGGGAAGCGCGGCTCGACGCCGAAGGTGTCGAAGTAGCGGTAGCCGAGGAAGACGCCCTCGCGGTAGGGAATCTGCATCGTGCCCCAGCAGTCCGTCGTCGGGTAGTCGCGGTAGCGCTTCGCCCAGGTCGTCGTGAGCTTGCCGGCGGGCGAGACGCGGCCCGTGAGGACGTCCGCCACGGCGTCGCCGGAGGTTTCGCCGAGGAGGCTCGTGACGAGCACGGCCTTCACGGGATACTTGTCGAGCCACGACGTGTCGACGACGCCGCACACGTTGAGCAGGACGACGACATTGTCGAAGTTCGCGCACGCGAGCTTGAGCAGCTGCTCCTCCTGCCAGTGCAGGTAGATCGAGTTGTAGCCGCAGTCGCCGCCGGAGCCGGTTTCGCCGCCGGCGGAGAGGTCGACCGACTCGCCGCAGTTGCGGCCGATCGCGACGAGGCAGGGCAGGTCGCGCCGCCCGGCGACGAGCTTCGCGAACTCCTCGTCCTTCGTCGCGGGTTCGGGGAAACGGTAGGACCACTTCCACCAGTTGCGGTTCACGTTCTCGAAGCACTCCTTCTTCGCGAGGATGCCGCGGCGGTAGAAGTCGGCGACGGGCTGGAAGAGGCGGACGCCGGCGTTGGCGAGGCCCTCGTCGTACTGGACCGTGCGCTGCGCGAGCATGTCGCCGGAGCCGAAGCCCATGCGGTGGCAGAAGTAGCCGGTGACGCCCATCAGGACGACGTCCTTGTCCTTGGCGAGCGGGAGGACGCCTCCCTCGTTCTTGAGGAGGACGATGCCGCCGGCGGCGGTCTTGCGGGCGACGGAAACTTTTTCGGTGCGCGTCTTCATGGTCGGTTGGATGTTTGAATGGATGAGATTCTAGCAACGGGTCTTCTTCGCCGATGCTACGCGAGTTGGATGTTGATGTCGTTCAGCCACGGGTGCGCGAACCAAATCGGCGTGCTGGAACGGAACGAGGGCGCGGCCAGGTCGAACTCCATCGTGAAGAACGAGGTGGAGCAGGGGACGGCGACTTTGAGCTGCAGCTTGCCGGGGGCGGTCCACGCGGCGCGGGCGTGTGCGGCGAAGGAATGGCCCGAGGCGAGACGGCGCAGCTGCGAGGCGCGCGGCGCGGCGTAGCCGGCGCGGAGCGTGTCGGCGAGACCGTCCGCGAATTCGAACTCCAGCGTCGCGCCGCCGGCGTCCTGGGAGAGCGCGAGCGCGGCGAGGC
>JAFPUX010000132.1 GCA_017413145.1 Kiritimatiellia bacterium
GCCGCGCGGTCGCGCGGCGGAGGAAACGCACACTGTCCGACCGTAATAAATTTTCAATCGCACCGTGCGTGATTTTATGCAGTCGGCTGAAAAATCAACATGTCCGACCGTAGTTGATTTTCAATCACACCGTGGAATATTTTGGACGGGCGGACGGCTTGCGGAGCCGTTGCGGCTTTCCCATTTCGCTTTGGGGAGGGGCGCGCCCCGTCGCGTCCGTCGGGTGGACGGCTCGCGGAGCCCGCCCGGTCTTTCTGGGTTGCGGGCCGCTTTAGACCGGCTCGGATTCGCCGTCCGGTTTCCCGGCGGGCGGTTGCGGTTCGTCGGGTTGCGGCGCTTCCGCGGGCGGTTGCGGTTCGTCGGGCGGTTGCGGTTCGACGAGTTGCGGCGCTTCCGCGGGCGGCGGGGCGGCGGGAGCGGGGCGCTCGATGCCGAGGAGTTTCTCGATGCGGGCCTGCGTCTCGGGGATGCGGTCGGCGGTGAAGGCGGGGTCGGCGACGAGGAGGATGTCGCCCGAGCGGCGGTGCTCGTAGATGTGGACGCGCGTGCCGTCCGGCGCGGTGGTGACACGGCGTTCGACGAGGATGCGCTTGCGCTCGAGAAGGATCGAGAGCAGGTAGATTTCGGGCAACCAGTTCTCCGGCTCGGGACCTTCGAGCAGCGAGCGCAGGAGCGATTCGTGGTCGGCCTTCTTGACGGGGTCGGCCGGTTCGGCGGGTGGCGGCTCGTAGACGCTGCGCCAGGCGCTGATCCACGGCACGTCCGGCGGAAGCGCCTTCCAGCAGGCGTCGCAGAAGTCGAGGCGCACGTAGTCCGGATGCGGCCTGGGCGCGGCGCCGGCGGCGACCGCGGCGGCTTCTTCCGCGAGCTTTTCGGCGAAGAGCTCCGCGACGAGCGGCGCCCCGAACGGCAGCACCGCGGTGCGGACGGGGTCGCCCGCTCCGAACGGGGCGGCGCATTTCATGCAGGCGTGGGCGCGGGAGCGCAGGTTCCAGTCGATCGTGGCCATGGCCGCGCATTCTAGCAGAACGGACGCCGCGAATCAAACAAACGCGCCGCGGCTCCGCGTCCGCTTGAGCGGGGTCGCCGTTTCTGCTAGAATCGCGGCAAACGACGGATCCCTCCGCAATGGACACGACACCCTTCCTCCGGCCCGACGGACTGCTCGACCTGGCGCGAGTTCGCGTCGATCCCGGTCTCGCGTTCAACCTGCCCGCGTCGTTCGCCGCGCGGCGCGCCATCCTCCCGCTCTCCGCGATCGGCGGCGAAGCGTGGGCCGCGATGGCCGATCCCGGGGACAGCGCCGCGATCGACCTGCTTTCGCAACGTGCCGCGCTGCCGGTGTCCGTGCTGCCCGCCGACCGGGCGGACATCCTCCGCCACGTGCAGACGGTCTACGGCGACCTGCGCGCGGGGGACGAGGCGTCGCCCTTCGCGGCCGGCGCGTCGGGCACCGGCGCCGACCCCGGGGACGACGCCGTGCTCGCGGTCGAGAACATCCTCCGCGCCGCCGTGTTGCGGCGGGCCTCCGACGTGCACGTCGACCCGGAGCGGGACGGGGTGCGCGTCCGCATGCGCGTCGACGGCGTGCTGGAGGATTTCCAGCGGCTGCCGTCCGAAGCGCTCCCCGCGCTCGTGAGCCGCGTGAAGATCCTCGCGCGCCTCGACATCGCCGAGCGCCGCGCTCCGCAGGACGGCGCGTTCACGTGGCGCCGCCCTTTCCGCGCCGGCGCGCTCGGCGGCACCTACGACGTGCGCGTCGCCACGCTGCCGATCCGGTTCGGCGAGCGCGTCACGCTGCGTCTGCTCGAAACGGACGGCGCGCGCCTCACGCTCGACGCGCTCGGCATGGACGACCGGCAGCGCGCCGCGTTCGAGCGCGTCCTCGCCCGGCCGCACGGACTCGTGCTTCTCACGGGGCCGACCGGTTCGGGCAAGACCACGACGCTGTACGCCGCCATCCGGCACCTGCTCGACAACGCGCCGCTGAACATCCTCACGGTCGAGGATCCCGTCGAATACGAAATCGCGGGCGTCGCGCAGTGCGAGGTCGACTCGACCGACAAGGTCTCCTTCGGCGACGCGCTCCGCTCGCTGCTGCGGCACGATCCGGACGTGATCATGATCGGCGAAATCCGCGATTCCGAATCGCTCGACATCGCCGTCAAGGCCGCCCTCACGGGGCACCTGGTCCTCTCCACGCTGCACACGAACGACAGCGTGTCGGCGGTCCTCCGTCTCGCGGACATGGGGCTGGAGCCGCACCTGGCGGCCGCCACGCTGCGGCTTTCGGTCGCGCAGCGGCTCGTCCGGCGGCTCTGCCCGGTGTGCAGCAAGCCGGTCGCCGTCACGGCGGCCGAGGCGCGGTTCCTCGGACGGCCGGAGCTGGCGGGCCGGACCGCCTACGTCCCCGGCGCGTGCCTCGCGTGCGCCGGCCGCGGGTATGCGGGGCGGATCGGCCTGTTCGAGTTCATGGTGCCGGACGAGGAGATCTCCGCCGCCATCGCCGCGTCCCTTTCCTACGGGGCCCTGCGCGACATCCTCTTCCGCAAGGGTTTCCGCGTCCTGCTGGACGACGCCCTCGCGAAATCCGACACCGGCGCGATCGCCCTGCGCGACATCATCGCGTAGCGCGTCCGCGCCCCCGTGCGCCCCCTTCGCGCGCGCGAACGCGAAAACGCTTGTTTTTGCGCGGGCGTTCTGCTAGGATAACGCCCAACTTCCTCCGCAACGCTTCATTGGAGACTCCCCCCATGCAGACCCAAGACGAACAATGGTATTTCATCGGCGCCGACGACAAGCAGGCCGGCCCCGTCACGCTCTCTTCGCTCCGCGAGCTCGTCGACTCCGGCGACGTGCAGGCGCAGACGCAGGTTTCGAAGGGCCCGGACAACTGGGCGCCCGCGGCCGCGTTCCCCGAACTCGGGTTCGACTGCCTGGTGCTCGACGCGAAGGATTCGTTCAACGTCATCGGTCCGTTCACGCGCGCCTACCTCGCCCGTCCCGACGTGATGGCCGAGGTCGCGTCCGAGGGGTCGCTCTACGTGCGCCGCGGCACGGTCGGCCAGGCGGTCGAGGACGCCAAGTCCAGCCCCGCTTCGATCGCCGAGACCGCGGAGGCCGAGAAGGCCGTCGCCGAGCAGGCCGCGAAGATCGCGGCGCAGGAGAAGGCCGCCGCCGAGGAGTCCGCCAAGAAGGCGCTCGCGGAAAAGGCCGCCGCGGTGCAGGCCGCGCAGGCCGCCGAGGCCGAATGCAAGGCCGCCGCTGAAGCCGCGAAGAAGGCGAAGGAGGAAGCCGCCGCCGCGGTCGAGGCCGCGAAGAAGGCCGAGGCCGAGAAGGCCGCCGCCCAGGAGTCCGCGAAGAAGGCCGAGCTGGACAAGTCGGCCGCCGTCGCCGCCGCGACGCGGGCGGACGACGAGCGCGCCGCCGCCGAGCGCCGCCGCGACGAGGCCGAGGCCCGCAAGGCCCGCGCCGCCGAAGCCGCGCTCAAGGCCGCCGTGGAGGAAGACGCGATCGTCTCCCCGATGGGCATCGCGCTCGTCTCCCGCGTGAAGAAGGCCGCCGCCGACCTGCACGCCAGCGACGCGCGCCGCCGCGAGGCCGAGGCTTCGCTCAAGGTGAAGGACCTGGAGTTCGACGCCGAGCGCCAGAAGTACCTCGCGCAGATTTCCGAGCTCAAGGCCGCCGCGCAGCGCCTGCAGGAACAGGTCGCCGGCCTCAAGGAGGACGCCGCGAAGGCCGCCAAGGACCTCGCGGACGGCCAGAACGCCCAGGCCAAGCTCGTCGACGCGGAGTCCCGCCTCGACACCGCCGCCAAGAAGGCGCTCGAGCAGGCCGCCTCCATCCGCCGCCTCGAAGACCGCGCCGCCGGCGCGGAGCGGTCGCTCGAGGAGACGAAGGGCGAGCTGCAGAAGACGATCGGCGAGCGCGACGACACGCGCGCCGCCCTCGCGAAGACCGAAGGCGAGCGCGACGACACGCGCGCCGCCCTCGCGAAGACCGAAGGCGAACTCGGCGAGACGAAGGCCGCGCTCGCCAAGACCGAGGGCGAACGCGACGAAACGAAGGCCGCGCTCGACCGCACGACCGCGGAGCGCGACGAATCGCGCGCCGCCGCCGCGAAGGCCGTCCGCCAGAGCGAACTGGACAAAGCCGCGCTCGACACGGCGCGCGCCGAGCTGGACCAGGTCCGCGCCAACGCCGCCAAGGCCGAGGCGAGCGCCCGCACCCGCGCCTCGCTGCTCCACAAGATTTCCGCGATCGTCGCCGAAGTCGCCGCGGGCGGTTCGATGCCCGCCGCGGCGGCCGTCGCCGCGGCGGCCGTCGCCGAGAA
>JAFPUX010000133.1 GCA_017413145.1 Kiritimatiellia bacterium
CGCGATGGGCGAATACCACTTCGTGGGCGCGTGCTTCCTCGCGCTGACGGACCTGATGCTCCTCGTCCGCCTCCTCGCGCCGCGCCGGGAGCCGCACGCCTTCGTGGACGCGAAGGCCGTCTCGCTCGAGCCGTGGAAGGGCGCGTGGGCCGCGAGCGCGGCGCTCCTGCTCGTGATCCTCGGCGTCTACGCGGCCTTCGCGGACTTTTCCGTCCTCAAGGACGCCGCGGGCGCCTACCCGTTCGCGCGGTTCCTCGGGCGCGCCGTCCCCGCGATCGTCCCGACGCTCGTCCTGCTCTGGCTCGACCGCCGTCTCGGCCGCCGGGCTGCGTAGGCCCGCGGGGCGGAAAAAGGAACGGGGCGCGCGGCCGAGCCGCGCGCCCCGTTTCCGCGATTTCGCGGGGAACCGCTAGTCCTTGATGCGGACCTCGTGGCCGGCCTTGGCCGAGTCGTAGAGGCCGCAGAGGATCTTCTGGACGTTGAGGCCGATCTCGCCCGAGGCGCCCAGCGGCGTGCCCTTGAGGCAGCCGTCGACCCAGTTCTGCAGCTTCCGCTGGAAGATGTAGTCCCAGCCGGAGTCGGGCATGAAGACGGGCGTCATGTTGACCATCATGTCGTTCTGGTCGGTGTAGATCTCGCTCGTGCTCCACTGGCAGCCGGCCTTCGTGCCGTAGGCCCACCAGTCCTCGCAGTCGTGCTCCTTCTGGTGGTCGGCGAACGATGCCTCGATCTGCATGATCGTGCCGTTGTCGAAGCGGATCTGGCCGCAGGCGAAGTCTTCGACCGTGTAGGTCTTGTGGTCCCAGCCGGGCCACATCGACATGACCGTCGAGGGCTTGTTCCCGAGGAACGTCCAGGTGCCGGCGGAGGCGTAGACGGGCTTCGGGTTGCCGAGGAACGCCATCGCGCTCTCGATGATGTGCACGCCGATGTCGATGAGCGGACCGCCGCCCTGCTTGTCCTTCTGGCCGAAGACGCCCCAGTTCGGGATGCCGCGGCGGCGGCAGGCGCGCACCTTCACGAGCATCACGTCGCCGAAGAAGCCCTCGGCGCGCATCTTCGCGAGGTTTTCGCTGTTGTGCTGGTAGCGGCGCTGGAAGCCGACGGAGAGCTTCACCTTGTTCTTCTTCGCGGCGGCGACCATGTCCTTGCACTCCTTCACGGTCATCGCCATCGGCTTCTCGGTCATCGCGTGCAGGCCCGCGTTGCAGGCGTCGATCACGGCCGGGGCGTGGACGCCGTTGGGCGTGCAGACGTCGACCGCGTCGATCTTGCCCTTCATGGCCTTGAACATCTTGAGCCAGGGCTTCTGCGTGCCGTCGATGAAGAGCGCTTCCTTCGGGATGCCCCACTTCTCGTTCATCAGGTCGAGGCGGTCCTGGACGATGTCGCACCCCGCCACGACCTCGGCGTTGTCGATGTTCTTGTAGGCGGCCATGTGGGATTGGGCGATGCCGCCGCATCCGATGATCGCGATGCGGAGTTTCTTGCCCTTGTAGGCGGCTTTCTTCCCCGCGATCGCGGTGGAAACGCTCATGTTGTTGTCGGCCATGGCGTGCGAGTCCTTGTGTTGTTTGTGTGTGTTGTTTTGTTTTTTGCGCGTGATCCGCGCGGAAGCTACTGGCGGAGGAAGCGGCCGTCGAAGGGGATCTTCACGTCGTGGGCGCGTCCGAGCGCCGCCATCTCGGCAAGCAGGGCCGGGTCGGGGGCGCGGACGTACGCGGCGACGAGGTCGTAGATGCGGGTGCGGGCCCAGGTCCGCGCCATCTCCCGGTCGCCCGCGCCGGGCGCCGGGTCGCCGAGCGGAAGCTCGTAGACCATGTCGTAGCCCTTGCCGGCGTTGGCGCCGCGCGCCTGGAAGGAGACGGACTCCGTCCCGAGCGGGGCGCGGCCGTAGAGGCGCAGCGGGCGGTCCAGGTAGAGGTTCTCGGTGCGCTCGGGGACGACGACCGCCTTCGAAGAAGAGTCGAAGAGAAACCGAACGCCGTCGAGGACCGGCGAGCCGAGCGTCTTGAACGTGCCCTCGAACGCGTCGTCGATCTCGAATCGGTCGCGCGCGATCGCGGCGGGGCCGCCCCGGTTGCAGAACGAGAGCATCGAGAGCAGGTACTCGTCCGAGTTCTTCGAGACGCCGACGTCGAAGACGGAGAGCGCGCCGTCGTTGAGCTTGGAGAATTCGCCGATGATCTGCGAGTCGCGGCGGAAGTCGCCCGCGGTGGTCACGCCGTCCGAAAGCAGCATCGCCACCGCGCTTCGGCCGGGGTCGCGCGGCAGCGAGAGCGCGCCCTTCATCGCGTTGAAGATGTCCGTGTTGCCTTCGGCGGAAACGCCGTCGAGGAACGCGCCGGCGGCGGCGACGTTCTCCGGCGTCGCGGGCGCCCAGCCGCCGGGACGGAAGAAGCGGTTCTCCGTGTTGAACACGAGCACGTTGAAGCGGTCGCCCGGGGGCAGCGCGGCGAGGGCGTCGCGCATCGCCTTGCGGCACGCGGCGAGGCGCTGCGGCGCGAGCGAACGCGACGCGTCCTGCACGAGCAGCACGTCGCGCGGAATGGGCGGCAGGACGTCTTCGCCCTTGCGGACGACGTCGATCCGGAAGTAGACGTAGCCGTCGTCGCGCCGCGGCCGGTGCACGGAGATGCGCGGCGCAAGGACGTCGTCGAGCGGAACGGCGGGGCGGACTTCCTCCGGGGTCTCGACGACGTACTGCGCGGCCTGGTCGCCGCGCGCGGCCGGGCCGGCCTCGATTTCGGCGGGCATCGCCGCGACGGGCGGGGCGAGCAGCTCGTCCGTGCCGTCCCCCGCGGCGCCGCGCGGCGGCGGCGCGGGC
>JAFPUX010000134.1 GCA_017413145.1 Kiritimatiellia bacterium
CTTTCCATGGTTGTGGAGGCAAATGTGCGTAAAGTGAATCGGCGACGGTGTTGACGTAGTCGCTCGTCCCGGAAAAGCCCATCGCCCTGATGCGAGCCTTGCCGACATGGCCCGCGAGCAGTGCCAGTTTGCGGCGGAAGCAGTCCTCGGCCTCGCGCGACGGGGTCGGATGCCCCATCAAGGCATGCCACAGCGCCACGAGCATCTTCCGCGCCAGCGCGCAAACCACCAGGTTGCGAGGCTTGCCGGACGCGGCCTTGCGCCGCGCCCAGCGGTGGATGGGGCCTTTTCCGTACTTCATGGCGCTGTTGGCGGCCTCCACTAGGAGCGCGCGCAGATCCCTGCGTCCGAACCCGGCAAGCCCGTGCCGCCCGTCCGACTTGCCGCTGGAGCACACCGACGGGTTCAGCCCGACGTATCGAACAAGCTTCTTGGGATTCCCGAAGCGCTCGGCCTTCTCGACGAACGCCACGAGCGCGAAGGCGTTGACGTGGCCTATGCCCAGCACGGACATCGCTCGGCGCATCTGCGCGTCTCCGGCCACGATCTGCTCGATACGGCCGGCGCACCGCTCCTTCATCGACTCGGCGAATTCAAGCTGCCGGAGCATGGTTTCGAGCTGGAAGGCCTGCTCCTCGCTCCAACCCAGCTCCTCGACGCGCCTGCGGATCCTGTCGGGACGGCGGGTCCTCGACCTTCCAAGGCCGTCCAGCCCGTGCCGGTTGCAGAAACCCCAGATTCGGTTCCTCAGCCGCGTCACGTCCTTCGTCGCGTTTCGGTACGCGAACCAGATTTCCCGGTATTCGTGGAACTGCGGCGAGGGGATGAACACATCCGTCCCGGCGCCCCGCCGCGCGTAGGCGACGGCGATGTTGTATGCGTCGATGCGGTCGTTCACGCGATCTTTCGCGGACATGGACGCGGCGATGTCGGAACGCAGGACCTTGGTGTCGTATTTCAGGGCCAGAAGCCGGCGAGCCACGGAGAAGGAGTTGCTCGAGGCCTCCAGGACCGTCAGCGCCCCGGCCGGCACCTGCCGGCGGTAGGTGCGTTCCAGCGCCCCCACCGTGGTGACGATCGAGCGAAGGGGCACCGGATCGGAGCCGTGCCGCCACGTGGTGATGCTGAGCTGTACCTTCTCGCTGTGCAGGTCCATGCCTACAAGCGTCATCGCGTCTTCGTCTTTGGTTTGTGTTTCTTCTTTCATTGCTGTATCCTTTGAGGGCGCTGCCGCGCGTCCGGGTAGACGGGTCTGCATGAAGCAAACAAGTATGCGGGGTCTTTCGCCCCAAGCAGGTGGTTTCCGTCGGTGTTCGAACAGTAAAACGGGCATTTGGCCCACGACTTCTCTCGAACATCTCCCATGCTGGCAGCGGGTGTTTACCATGCACCTGCTGTTTCGCATCATACCCGGACGCGCGGCAGACTTGCAAGACCCCGTAGCGTCGTGTACGCAAACAACATTATCAACAGTAAAGGGAGGCCTTGTTTTCCGCGTTGTAGTAGCCGATCTGGACATTCTTTCCCGGAGAGTCCGGGGAGACCACGACTTCGCCGCCGGAAAGCGTGAGCGTCCCGGTAGTCGCCTCGGCGGTGCCGCCGCTGCCGTGGACGTAGAGCGGAGCCGCGTCGTTGAGGCTGGTGCCGTTCACGATCGTCGTGCCGCTCTTGATTTCGGTGTTGCCCTCGATGGTGAGGCGACCGACGTTGTTGGTGCGCCCCTCGCCGGGATCGAGGACGACGAGGCCGCCCTTCCAGCTGCCGCCAGTGGGCGTCCACCGATACGTGGAAACCATGCGTGTGGTCGTGGGCAGGGCTCCGGGTTCGTGCTCGCCGTTGATTTCGCCGTGGATGGTCAGCGTCTTGCCGGCCTTCGCGATGACGTGGAAGTTGCGGTTCGACGACACGAGGACGTTGCGGTTCGCGTGGAGTTCGAGGTTGTCGGGCTCGCCGAAGATCGCCGTGCTGCTCCCGCGGACGAAGATGTTGTCGCGCGGCGTTTCCGGAACGGCGCCGAAGGCGCGTTCTCGCTCCGGCGCAAAGAGCATGCCTTCGGTGGAATCGAGGTAGAGGCCGCCGGTGTATGTCGAACCGTCGGCGTCGAAATACACGACACTCTTGCCCTTGAGGTGGAGGCCGCCGTCGAGGGTGCCGGCAGCGGCGCCCGTCTTGAACGGGGCGTAGAACCGCACCGTGTTCGCTCCGGCGTTGTTGTAGGTCGCGCCCTTTTCACCGATGGTGATGGGAGTATTCGCCCAATAGGTCGGGACGTCGGCGGCCCGGGCGGCGGACGGAGTGCCGTTGCCGCCCACGCGGTTGGGGAAATACGTCGGGGACGTGCGGCTGTCGCGGATTTCGCCGCCGTCGATGCGGAAGAAGCCGTGGCGGCCGTTTTCGATCATGATACCGGCCATGCCGTGCATGTCGAGGATGCCGCCGTCGACGAGGTTCATGCCGTATTTCGAGGCGTTGGCGATGTCGGAGGCGGTGGCGCCGTTCTGGTGGACGCGCGCGCCGGAAATGCGAAATACGCCGCCCTGTCCGATTGTCATGACGGACTGGCCCTTAGAGGCGAACGTGCCGTTAACGAAGTTGCAGAGGAGGTCTTTTACATAACGGGCATCGACTGTGGCGTTGGTGATCACGGTCATCTTCGAAAATAGGCCGTCATAGTCGTGCAGGCCAGTAGGGGTCCCGATGGTGAACGTCGCGCCTCCGGTGAAGACAGTCTCGTCCCCGTAGAGGATGACGTTCATGCCATCCCCGGATCCGGAGCCCGTGCCGCCGCTCACGGTCGTCACGCCGCCGTCGAAGACGAGCTTGCCTGCGCTCTGCTTGATGCGCTTGAAGGAGTTGTCGCCCTGGAGGACGAGGGTGCCGGCGCCCTGCTTGTCAAAGCGGGCGGAGGTCGAGTCGCCGGTGGAGGTGACGTTTCCGGTCACCGTAACCGTGTCGCCCGAGGCGACGGCGAATGCGCCGTTTGTCGTGATGTTCGAGGAAATCACCGTGTCGGTGGCCAGCGCGCCGGGGACGGCCGCGCAAAGCGCAAGCGCGAAAAGCGCCTTTGCCCTGAAATCCTGTGCGGGTGTGTTCATGTTGTCGTTTTCTCCCTGTTCGTGGTCTTGGCGGGAATGGACGGCGCCAAACCGCCCCACGACGCCCGATTATAGGGGAAAACGCCGCCGGAGCAACGGACAAACCGTGCGTTTTGTAGAAGAGAAAGCGGATGCTTTGTCGATGGTTGCTTGCATTTCCGCCGGGATGGGGCTATGCTCCCCGGCCATGGGATTGCGCTCTTCCTCCCCGCTTCGCAACGTCGCCGTCGTGCTGCATCTGGCGCACGGCTCGCATCGCGACGTGTTGCACGGCATCTCCCGCGCCGTGACGGGGCGTGACCGCTGGAACTTCCGAGTGGTGGACTACGCGCTCTGGCGCAACCGGGAGACGATGCGCGAGGTCGTCTCCGACTGGGCGGACGGCGTCATCACGACCGGGCCGGACGATCCGGTCGTGGAGGAAAGCCTCTTCGCGTGCCGCGGCCCGCTCGTCGTCGTCGGCACCCCGCCCGCGCCGGACGTCGGAACCCAGCCGCGAAGTCTGGCGTTCGTCGGACTCGACGAACGGGCCATCGGCCGCGCCGGCGCGGACTACCTCTTCTCGCTCGGCCGCTTCCGGTCGTTCGGCTTCGTGAAGGGCAGCGACCGCTACGCCGCGAAATTCCGGGCCGAGGGGTTTGTCGCGCGGCTCCGGGAGCGCGGCGCCGATGTCCGGGTGTTCGAACCGGACGCGAACTCGAGGCGCGCCGAACCCGTGCCGCTGGTGGAATGGCTCCGTACGCTGCCGAAGCCGCGCGCCGTGATGGCGAACACCGACGGCGCGGCCACCGTGGCGCTCGCCGCGGCCGCCGCGGC
>JAFPUX010000135.1 GCA_017413145.1 Kiritimatiellia bacterium
CCGGGCGCGGCGGCCGCCGCCGCGTGCGCGGCCAGGAGCGGCTCGCCGAGCGCGCGGATGTCGGCGATCGTGCCGGAGCGCTCGTAGGCGCCGGCGCCGAACGGCGTGAAGCCCGCCGCCTCGAGCTTCTTGAGGTTCTCGATGCGGATCGCGCGGTAGTCGGTCGAAGAGGGGGTCGTGGCGGGGTCGTCGCTCATGGGGTTCGTCCTTTGCGTGGAAGACGGAGCGGGAGGATAGCAAAACCGCGGGGCGCGGGCAAGCGCGGTTGATTCGCGCGCACGGGTGTGCTAGAATCGGGCGCATGGAAAACACACCCGACACCGGCCTTTCGCCCGAGGAGCGCTTCGAGTGCCTCCTGCCCCAGCGGATGGAACTCTCCGCCGTGCTCGCGCATCTTCCGCTCGCCGATCTGCCGCACATGACGATGCTCGACGTCGGCATGCCCAATCCCGTCATGTCCAAGGCGTTG
Organism: Kiritimatiellia bacterium; assembly: GCA_017413145.1. Taxonomy (GTDB): domain Bacteria; phylum Verrucomicrobiota; class Kiritimatiellia; order RFP12; family UBA3636; genus UBA3636. The sequence goes on from JAFPUX010000135.1 coordinate 470, forward strand.
CGCGACCGCGGCGGCGCGTGGGCCACGGTCGCCCGTTCCCCCGCCCACGCGCTCGAAGCCGCCAAGTACCTCGGCGGCCCCGTCTCCTGCCTCGCCGCGGACGGATCGATCCCGTTCGAGACGCACGTCTTCGACGGCCTCGTCGTCGCGCTCGACATGCTCGCCGCGATGCCGGACGGCGGTTCGTTCATCAAGGAATGCAACCGCGTCCTGAAGCCCTCCGGGCTGCTGATCCTCTCCGCGCAGGCGAAGCGTCCGGGCTCGCTCGCCGACATGGTCCGCCGCCGCCGCTGGAGCGACCCCTCGGACCCGTTCTCCGCCGCGTTCACGGCGCGCGACCTCTACGACTTCCTCAAGACCGGCTTCGACGTGCTCGAGGTGGACGGCTTCAGCCGCTTCTTCGTCGAGTTCGCGCGCCTGCGCGAGTTGCGCCTCCTGCAGGACGGCGTCCCGCCGGACGCAGTCGCGCTCCGCATGCGCCGCCGCTACGCGATCGCCGGCGCGCTGGACAAGCTTGCGTTCTGGGACCGCGGCCACGTGATCCTCATCTCCGCGCGCCGCCGCCAGTGGAGCTCGCGCATCACGCCGACGCTGCGCGACGGCCGCCGCATCGGCGAGGCGGTCCTCTTCCAGCCCCCGGTGTAGGCCATGGCCCGGTCCCGCCGCCGCCGTCTCGCCCGCGCGCTGCTCGTCCTCGCGGTCCTCGCCGCGGCGCTCCTCCTCGCCGCGAAATGGCGCGCAGCGCAGTTGCCCGCCGTCGAAATGCCCGTCCTGCTCTGGACGGCCGTCGCCCCCGAACCGGACGACCCCGCCACGGTCGCCAAGGACGCGTTCATCGACCAGGTGTCCGACCTCTGGAACGGCGGCTTCGAAACGCCGTCGCCCTTCCGCCTGCACCTCTACGCCGACTGGGGCTGGCCGTTGCCGGACGCCCCCGTCATGCTCCGGCTCGGCGAAGCGCGCGCGGATCTCGTTGAAACCAACGGCGTCGAAGCGATCCTCGAAGGCGCGGACTTCACCGCGTTCGTGGACCTGCCGTGCGAAGACGTCGAAGCGGGCGCGCCCGGCCTGCTTTCGTGGGACGACGTGCGCGCCGCCGTCAAGCGCGGGACGCTGCGCTTCGCGCCCTGCGCGTCCACGCGCGACGGCGCGAAGCTGTCGCCCGAGGACGCCGTCGCGCTCTACCGCGAACGCGTCGGCCGCGCCCCCGACGCCGTTTCCCTCCACCACGGCGATTCGACCGCGGCCCTCAACTCCGTCGACTTCGGCTTCCGGGACGTTCCAGGACGGGCCGGTTGGGGCGGGCGCCATGCACGGCTCTTCGGCCGCACGGCCGTCCTCGGCGGCCGCCACGCCTTCGCGCTCGAGCTGCGCCAGGATTCGGTCGATCCCGCGCTCTTCGGGACGCTCGCCGTCTCGCACCCGTCCGGCTCGAACCCGCCGGCGGACGGGCGGCCGCTCGTCCTGCTCGCCTGGCAGGGGGACGACCCCGACCCGATCGTCGACGAACCGCTCGCGAAGACGGATGCGGACGGACGCCGCGTCCCCCTCGCAGCGGGCGAAACGTTCGAGGCTCCGATTCCCGCCAAGCCGAAGTTCCCGGTCGAGATCTGCGTCTACGACGCCACGCGGACGGTCCTCTACTTCCGCCGGACGCTCTACAAGAACGAAGTGAAGCGCGACCCCTCGTGGCGCCCGCCGGTGCTCGACCCGGAGGATCGGCTCGAGATCGAGCCGTTGTGACGCCATGCCGGACGTGCTGGTCCAGCCGCTGCTCGCCTCCCTGCTCGCCGCCGTCGCGGCCGGGCCGGTCGGCGCGCTCGCGCTCGTCCGTCGCGACACCTACGCGGCGGCGGCCGTCTCGCACGGCTGCTTCGCGGGGCTCGGCCTGGCGCGCTGGCTCTCCGTCTCGTGCGGGCTCGCGTGGTTCACGCCGACGCTCGGCGCAACGCTCGCCGCGGTCGCGGCGGCGCTCTTCCTCGCGCTTTCGCCGGCGGCACGCCCCGGCCGCAACGACGCCGCGCTCTCCGCGGTCTGGGCGGTCGGCATGGCGGCCGGCCTCGCGTTCCTCGCCGCCACGCCCGGCTACGCGGGCAGCCTCCAGGACTACCTCTTCGGCTCGATCCTCCTCGTCTCGCGCGCCGACCTGTGGACGATGCTCGCGTTCGACCTGGCGATGCTCGCCGCGCTCGCGCTGTTCTGGCGCGGGCTGCTCGCGGTCGCGTTCGGGCCGCGTCTCGCGGCGCTGCGCGGCGCGCCGGCGAAGTTCTACGAAACCGTGCTCTCGCTCCTCACGGCGCTCGCGGTGGTGCTGCTCGTGCGCGCGGTCGGCATCGTGCTGGTGGTCGCGCTCCTCGCGCTGCCGGCGCTCGCCGCGCGGCCGTTCGCGAGGCGGCTCGTCCCGATGATGCTCCTTTCGGGCGCGTTCGCGTTCGCGTCGCTCGCCGCCGGGCTCTTCGCCAGCTGGAAGCTGGACTGCACGCCGTCCGTCCCGACCGTCTTCTGCGCGGCGGCGCTCGCCCTGGCCGCGAACGGAATCCGGAAAGCCGCCTTCCGCCGCGCGCGTGAATAACCCGCCCCGACAATCCGTCAAAGGACCAAATACCCAGACCCCGCCACGATGAAACGACTCCTCCCCCTCCTGCTCCTCCCCTGCCTCCTGCTCGGCTGCGCCTCGCCGTTCGGCCACACGGACGGCGTTCCAGACGACGCGCGCCTGCGCGTCGCCCCGAACGTCGCCGGCTCGTTGCGCATCGTCGACGCGCGCATGGCCAAGGGCAACTCGGACGTCTACCGCCTGCAGCTCACCTTCGAGAACCTGCGCTCCGACGCGACGCGCTTCTTCTACCGCGTCTCGTGGATGGACGAATCCGGCATGGAAATCCCGTCCACGCTCTCCTCGTGGCGCGCCGACGCGCTCGGCCCCTACGAGCGGCGCCCGATTTCCGCCGTCGCCCCCTCCCCCGCCGCCGTCGACTTCCTCGTCCAGGTGCAGGCGGAGAAGTAATGAAGAATGATGAATGACGAAACGCGACTTTCAACTTTAACCTCTCACCGTTAACCTCTCACCTCCAACCCCCAACCTCACGATGAAAAGGCTCATTCTCCTCGCTTCGCTCCTCGCGGCCGCCGGTTGCACGACCCCGACGCAGTACATCCGCGAAGGCGTCCAGACGCCCAACGCCGCCGGCATCGTCGACCAGGACGTCCGCGCCGCGGTGTCCGAACTCACCGGCTCGCTGCTGCAGTCGGGCCTCCTGAACCGCACCGACGGCGGCGCGTACGTGGTCGCGATCGGCCGCGTCGTGAACGACACGATGCAGCACTTCGACACGGACATCCTCGTCGACCAGATCAAGGAAGAGCTCACGGCGACCGGCAAGGTCCTCGTGACCGCCGCGTACACGGGCGCCTCCGACAAGCCCGCACGCGTCGACTCGACCCTCGAGGCCACGCGCAGCGCGCGCAACGACCCCGAGTTCAACCAATCGACCGTCGTCGCCCCCGGGCAGCTCGTCGCCGCGTCTCTCTCCCTTTCCGGCCGCATCTCGCAGCGCGAGACGCCGACGGACGGCGGCAAGAAGCAGATCGACTACTACTTCCAGATGCGCGTCGTCGACCAGGCCACCGGCCTGGAGCGCTGGAGCAAGCAGACCTACATCGGCAAGCTCACGAGCCGCCGCAACCAGACGTGGTAGCGCGCGGCTCGCCGCGCGCGGTCGCAAGCCGCAAGCCGAACGACCTTCCGACCTTCAAGACCTTCGGACCTTCAAGACCTTCGGACCTTCAAGACTTTCGAGACCATCAAGACCATGAAAAGAGCCCTCCCCGTCCTCTTCCTCGCCGTCTCCGCCTTCGCCGCGGACGACACGCTCACCGTGATCCGCGAAGGCGAACCGACCTACACCGTCGGCTCGACGACCTCGACCGGCGCCTACGCCGAGGCGCGCGTCCGCGCCGACCCCGGCTACGCGACGCCCGGCGACTACCTCGTCCCGGCGCTCGCGATCGGCGTCGTCCCGCCGGTGCAGATCGGCTCCGAAACGTCGGACGTCCTCGGTCTGCGCCTGGGCATCCCCTACGCCTCGCACAACAACGTGACGGGTCTCGACGTCGGGCTGTTCGCCACCGACACGGCGGGCGATTTCACGGGCTTGCAGGTCGCGGGCTTCTACAACGGCGTCGGCCACACGATGCGCGGTTTCCAGGCGGCCGGACTGATCAACGACGTGAAGGGCGACGTCCGCGGCATCCAGGTCGCGGGCCTCGCGAACCGCTCCGGCGGCTTCGTGGAGGGACTGCAGGTCGCCGGCATCGCGAACCTCGGCAAGGACATGCCGGGCCTCGTCGGCGGCCAGGTCTCCGTCTTCTACAACTCGGCCAACCTCATGGAAGGCGTCCAGATCGGCCTCCTCAACTACGCCGGCGACATCGAGGGCGCGCAGATCGGCCTGATCAACGGCGCCACGAGCGTCCACGGACTGCAAATCGGCCTGTTCAACGCGACGAAGCGCCTCTACGGCGTCCAGATCGGCCTGAGCAACTACATCGAGGAATCCGGCCTGCGCTGGTTCCCGATCGTGAACGCGTCGTTCTGAACCGACTTCGTTTTCCCCCCGGCGCCGTCCGCTGCCGCGGGAGGCTGCGTGGCGGGATGCGGCGATTCGCCGCATCCCGCCACGCGCGTGATTTGCGGCGCGGGCGGTCGAAAGCGAAAACCGGAGCCGCAAGCGCGGGCGGGCTCGTCCCGCCCGCGCAAGGCTCCGGCGGCAACGCCTCCGCAAAGCGGATGTTTGCGTCGATTTTCGCACACGGTGGAATCGAAAATCATCCACGGTGTGATTGACTCCGACCGCAAACTTTTATTACGGTCGGACACTCCGTTTTTCAATTGGTTGTGAAGCTCCGTCCACAACCCGGCGAAACCCGAAACCCGGCTCCCAAATCCCGCCCGGCGAGACCTCGGCGCAGCCGTGCCCTACCGCGCCCGCCCGGGTTTCGGTTTTCGGGAGCCGGATGCCGCCGACCCACGTGTTTTTCCACACTTGTCTGGCGTATTCCGCGTTCAAGCGGGATCACCGTTTATCGAACTGGAACCAAGGCAACGCGGAAACCCAGGGCGCGGTGGCGGAGGTACGGCTCATTCCCGATCCGGTAGGCAGAACGGCAAAAGCTGGCGATGCCAGCCCACGAGCCCCCGCGGCGGACGCGGTACGAGCCCGAAGATGCCCCCGTCGGGTCCGACACCTCGCCGGACGGATACGAACCATACCAATCCGCACACCACTCCCACGCGTTGCCGATCATGTCGTAGAGCCCCCATTCGTTGGCTGTCTTCCGCGCCACCGGATGCGTTCCGGCCTTGCTTCCCGAATACTGTTTTTCGCTCCATCCGGAAACATCATATCCGTTCACGCCATGCCAATCGACGCTGGAATTGCCGCCATACCATGCAATGTCATCGAGCGCCGGCGCATTGTTCTCGCCCAAAATCCGGATATCCTTTCCGTTCGGAAGGGCCGTCGTCGCCCCCGCGCGGCAGGCGTATTCCCACTGCGCCTCCGTCGGGAGCGCCCACCTGAACCCCGCCACGGACGCCTGCGAGTTGAGCTTCTCCACGAACCGTTGACACATGTCCCACGAGACGTTCTCTACCGGATAGTCGTCGCCCGACTTGAAGTAGGACGGATTGTCGCCCATAACCTTCTTCCACAGCCCCTGCGTCACCTCCGTCTCGCCCAGCCAGAAGCCCTTTGTGAGCGTTACACGATGCTGCGTCTCATTGGCGAAGCGCCCGTCCTCGGACGACGGGCTGCCCATCGTGAACGAACCCGGTGGGCACCAGCGCAGCGCGACCTCGACGGCCCCGACACGCACGACTTTGCGAGTTCCGGGGGCGGGTTCGGAAGGCTGGGCCGCCGTCGGCGCGGGCGTTCCGCTCTCCAGCGAGCGGGCTAGGTCGAGAAATGCCTGCGCGCCGGCCAGGTCGCCCGCGTTGATCAGCTCGATCGCCTGTTGGCGGGCGCGCGCCGCGGCGGAATCCGGCGCGGGGGCGCCGCCGGGGGCGGACGGCGGCGCGGGAGCCGGAACCGGCGCGGGCGCGGCGCTCGGCGTCTGCCGGACCGCCGGAGCCCAGACGGACGGAGCCGGGGCGGAAACGCCGGAGGCGGTTCCGCCGGCGCAGAGGCGGAATCCGCCTTGGTTGAGCGGACCTTCGAGGGAGCGGCGGGCGAGGCATCCGTCGCGGAAGTTCATCCCGCCGTCGTCCTGCGGCCCGAGGAAGTCGTTCTCGATTGGTTCGGGCCGCGGACGGAAGTTCACGCCGCCGCCGCACCAGACGTTGCCCTGGACCGTTCCGGCGAAACGGTCGTCGATCCGGACCGTCGTGGCCGTCATCTCCTCGGCGTTCCCGAGCATGTCGTAGAGGCCGTAGGCGTTGGGGGCTTTCGTCCCGACGGGCCGGAGCGGGTCCGCGAGATCGAAACCCGAGCGCGGGCGGGCGCGATACCAGGCCATCGCGTCCAGGGAGCCCTCGCGCCCGTCGGCCCCGAGCGGCCACGCCCCGGTTCCGCCGGCGCGACAGGCCGTCGTCCATTCGTCCGCGGTCGGAAGGCGGAACGAAAGCCCCGATTTCCGGACGGGCTCCATCGCGTTGAGGCGGGAGAGAAACGACGACACCTCGCCGGCGGAAACGCCGACGACGGGCTTGTCGTCGCCTTCGTCCACCGCGCGGCCGCCGGACTTGCGGCTCCCGGTCACCCGGCGCCACTGCGCCTGCGTGACCTCGAATTTGCCGAACCAGAGCCCGTCCGGCGTCTTGACCATTTCGAGCACGGGCCCCTTTTCGCCGAGCGGAATGGCGACCGTTTCCGGTTCTGCGCGGACGGAAACGGAAAGAGCGGATAGGACGAGAGCGGGCAGAACGGCGAGTCGATTTTTCATGCGGATCGTTTGTTTTTCGACAGCTCGGGAAGGTGGCGCGGCGGAGCGCCGCACGACACGGGAAGGGTAGCAGAATCAAGGCGTGGAGGCAAGGGCGAAAAACCGGCGAGGACGTGTTAGACCGGGTGGACGGACTGGACGCGCGTCCGTGGCCGGCTTTGACACGGACGAACGTCCGATCGGTCCAGCCCGTCCAGCCGGTCCCGTCGGCTCGCGGGGCCGCGATCCCTCATGATTGCGCCACAATCGGTGGCGCCGGCGGAGGAAGTGTGGTAGAATCCGCTTCCGTTCCAGGATACGAAACCATGCGAGACATCCACGACAACGACAAGATCCGCGACGCGCTTTCGCCGGCCGGCCCGAGCGACGCACGCCTGTTCGGCCCCGTCGGCGCGGCCGCCGAGACCTGCATCCGCGCCCGCGCCCGCTCGGACTGGGCGCAGGGGCCGATGTACGCGGAGGCCGAGAACGCCTTCCGAACGCATTGGGACGACGATCCGCGCGGCGGCGGGGGCTGGGGCTGGCAGAACGAATACTGGGGCAAGACGATGCTCTGCTTCGCGGGCGCCGCCTCCTACGGGCGCGACCCCTCGCTCGCCGCCTGGGCGCTCGACAAGGCCCATGCGTTCGTCCGCGAATTCCAGAAGCCGGACGGCTACCTTTCGACCTACGCGAACGAGGACCTGCTGCGCCGCAACCCCGACGGCCCCGATCCGCGCGACCACGCCTGTTTCAACGTCTGGGGCCGAAAATACACGCTCTGGGCGCTCGTGGAACTCTCCCGGATGGTCGGCGGCGACGCCGAATGCCTCGCGGCCGCGGAGAAGATGGCCGACCACCTCGCCGCGCAGCTGCGCCGCCTCGGCCTGACGCTCGACCAAACCGGCACGTGGCACGGCATCTCGTCGGCGAGCATCCTGCGCCCGCTCCTGGAGCTGCACCGCCTGACCGGCAACGCGAGCGCCCTCGCGCTCGCGAAGGACGCGATCCGCGCGTTCACGGCGGACTCCGGCTCGCCGTGCGCGATTCTGCACGACGCGCTCCGCCCCGAACCGATCGCCGAATGGCACCCGGATCCGACGTTCTGGGCGAAGGCCTACGAGATCCTGAGCTGCCTCGAAGGTTGCGCCGACTGGTACCGGCTCACGGGCGACCGCGGCGTCCTCGACGCGGTCCTCGCCTACGAGCGACACCTCGTCGAGGAGGAACTCAACCCGATGGGGAGCGTCGGGTGCTTCGACCATTTCGTCCATTCCGCGCACCGCGTGAACGGCATGACGGAGCTCTGCGACGTCGTGCACTGGATCCGCCTCGAGCGCGAGCTGCTGCTGCTCACCGGCGATCCGGTGCACGCGGACCGCATCGAGGAAGCGTTCCTCAACGCGTTCCTCGCCGGCGTCTGGCGCGACGGCCGCTGGGGCGCGCACATCGTCCGCTCGCACGGCACGCGCCACCTCTCCGCGCCGCCGCAGGTCGGCATGGCGCTGCACCAATGCTGCCCGGACAACATGATGCGCGCGTTCTTCGACTACGCCGGCAGCCAGGTCGCGCGCGCCGCGGACGGCGCGCCCTGCGTCCTGCTCTACACCGACGGAGCCGTCGCGTCCGGCGGCGACCACGTCGAAATCTCCGGCGGCTACCCGTGGTCGGACGGCCCCGTCGTCGTGCGGGCGTTCTTCGAGAAGGCCGTCACGATCCGCTTCCGCGTCCCGCGCTGGTCCACGGAGGTCCGCGTCGACGGCGAATCCTGCACCCCGTCCGGCGGCTGGATCGAGCGACCCGCCCGCGCCGGAACGAACGTCTGGAGCCTGGGCTTCGACTTCTCGCCGCGGATCGTCAACTGGACCGGACGCAACGACGACGACATCCGCGACTACGTCCGCTCGTTCATGGAATACCGGAAGAAGACGCCCGAGATGGCGGGCCTCGTCCGCGAGGAGGCCGGCGTCCGCGTCCTGAGCGGCCCGCTCGTCCTCGCCAAGGGGCGCCTCGCCGGCACGTCGCGCGAAGAGACGCTCTTCGCGGCGACGATCCGCAACCAGGGCTGGCGCGCGTCGCTGCATCCCGCGCCGCGCACCGCCGCGAACGCCGCCGTCGCCCGCTCCTGGACGCTCCTGCTCGAACGCGACGGCGAGTCGCGCGCGATCCCCGTCGCGGACTTCGCCTCCGTCTCGAACGTCGACGACCCCGCGAACTGGTTCTCGCTCTGGTTCTAGTGCGCGTGGTGGTGGTGGTGGAGCCGCCGCCGGACTTCCTCCGGCAGCGGAATCACGCGCCAGACGAACACGACGAGCGGCGCGAGAACGACGAGCAGCGCCGTGAAATAGGTGCGGTAGGCGGCGAGCGCCGCCGGGCCGGGCGCGTCCGTCGCGCCGCCCGCGGAGGCGACCGCCATCAAGACCGACGCGAGCGAGAGGCCGACGAGCCCCGAGATCGCCCCCATCGCCGTGTAGAGCACGGCCGAGGCGGACACGCGCAGGCGCGGCTCCACGACCGAGATCGAGTAGTGCCCGATCGAGTTCTCCATGACGATCTTCGTGAGCCCGAGCGTGAAGAACCCCGCCACCCACAGCGCGCCGAGGCCGACGCCGTGCGAGGCGGCGGAACCGTCCGGCAGCAGCACCCAGAACAGCGCCAGGCCGAGCGTCCCCAGATAGGCCGCGATCATCTCCTTGCGCGGCCCGTACCGGCGCGCGAGCGGCCCGTTGAACCAGGAGCCCAACGCGCAGGCGACGGACGAAGACGCCGCGAAGACCATCGCCTGCAGGTCCGTCGCGCCGTAGCCGCGCTTCAGGACGATCACCGAGGCCGGCTGCACGAGCATCGCCGCCAGATTCAGGCTGCAGCACGCCGCCACGAGCCGCTTGAAGGAGCGGTTCGACAGGATCTCGTGCAGGTCCGCGAGGACCGGCTTCCGCGCGCCGTCGCGCAGCTCGGACGTCTCGTGGACGCGCGCCAGGAACCACGACGACCACACGCCGAGCGTCGATCCGATCGCGATCACCGCGGCGAGCGCGCCGAACGAGTCCGACCGGTGGAGCGTCCACAGCACGCCGCCGAGCCCCGCGAGCATCCCGGCGTAGAACATCGCCCCGAGCCGCCCGAGCACCGCGCCCCGCTCCCCGGGGTCCGTCGCGTCGCCGACGAGCGGTCCGTGCAGCACCACGCCCGCCGCGCGGCACCCGTAGAAGCCGAACGAGGCGAACAGGACCGTCGCCGCCGTGAGGACCGGATGGCGCGTCCCCCACAGCGCCGCCGCCGGGAGGAGCATCGCGAACCCGTTGCGCAGCACCCAGAAGCCGCCCGCCGACCGCGCCGCGCCCCATCGCGCCGCCGCGAGGCGGCCGAGCGGAAGCGCCGCGAAGCCGACGTAGAGCATCGTCCCGATCGCGGCCGAGACCGCGTCCGGGCAGCCCAGGCGCACCGCGACGAGCACCATGATCGTCTCGCCCACGCAGACGTACGAGCCGCCGTTGACGAGGTTGTAGAGCGCGAGGCGGCGGACGGAAACGCGGCGTTCGTCCGCGGACAGGGGACGGTCGAAGATCATGGAATCCGCGCGCGGCGCGGGCTATTCCGCCGCGGGTTTGCCGACGGTCTGCGCGAAGAGCGGAACGCGCGTTTCCGGGAGGCCGAGGGCCGCGGCGATCTCCGTCGGCTTGAGCGAGCCGAGGAACACGGTGTTCAGGCCGGTCGCCGCGCAGTGCAGGTAGACGTTCTGCCCGACGAAGCCGCAGTCGACGCACGCGTATTTCGTGGAATCCGCCGGACGGCCCTGCATTCCCTGGCGCTCGAAGTCGATCGTGTAGACGAGCGCGACCGGCGCCGCGAGCGCGAAATTGTTCGGTCCCGGGCGGCCGGTGAGGCCGCGCAGGTCGTCCTTGCAGACGCGAACGAGCGCGTTCTCCGCGGCGTCGTAGAGGAAGGCGCCGTCGGCGCGGCAGACGTAGAGGTCGACCTCCTGGCGGTTGATCGCCGTCGGCGCGGTGCGCTTCTTCTCCTCGGGGCGGTTGTAGCCGTTCGCGGCCCAAAGCAGGTCGGAGAGCTCCTGGTCCGAGAGCGGTTCGGCCGAAAACGCGCGGTGGGTCGCGCGCTTCGCGAGCGCCTCCCCCAGCGGCATGGCCGCGCGCTTCGGCGCGGGAAGGACGATCTTCGCGGGCGCGGCCGCCGCGCGGCGTTCGCGCAGGGCCGGCTCCAGTTCGCGCAGTTTCGACGCGAACGCCGCCGCGATCACGCCGTAGCCGGCGTCGTTCGGGTGGACGCCGTCGCCGATGTAGGACGTCTCCGCGGCGGCCTTCGTCGCCTCGTAGGCGTCGACGAGCGGCAGGCCGCGCTCCGCGGCGAAGGCGCGCTGCCACGGACCGAGATCGCCGCCCACGATCTTTTCGCGGATCGAGAAGGAGTCCTTCTTCACGAACGGCGAGACGCCGACCACGACGACGGGCGCCGGGGCGAGCGCGAGGAAATCGTCGACGAGCTTCGCGTAGTCGCGCTTCACGCCGGCGCCGTCCTCGCCCCAGTTCACGGGCTTGCTGTCGTTCGTGCCGAGCATGAAGAGGACGACGTCGGGCTTCGCGTCCTTCGCCTTGGCGAACTCGGGCGACTTGCGGTAGCCCATCCCGCCCTGGCCGTTCCATTCCTTGCCCTCGTCGAGCGCGGTGCGGGCGTTGTGGCCGAAGTTGCGGACGTCCCAGCCTTCGCCGAGAAGCGCCTGGAGCTGCGCGGGGTAGCTCTTCGAGCCGCGGTCGGAGGCGCCGTGGCCGTAGGTGATGCTGTCGCCGACGCAGGCGACGACGAGCGGCGCGCCGGATTCGGCGCCGCCGGCCGCCAGGGCGGTGCCGGCGGCGAGGACGGAAAGGAAGGAAGCGTATTTCATGGGGGTGTCTCCGTGGTCGTGGTGGCTGGCGATTCTACCGCAAAAGCGCCCGGCGGGGCAATCCCCCGCCGGGCGGCGGGCGCGCGCGCCCCTATTTCTCCGGCGTCGGCGCGTTGCCGGACCCCGCGGACGCCAGCGCGGCGCGGACGTTCGCGATGGCGGCTTCGGAGGAATAGGTCGCGCTCGTCACGGCGTCGACGCGCGTCGTCGCGGCGACTTCGGCCGGGAGGCCGTCCCACGCCTTCCACAGGCCCGCCGCTTCGAGCCTGGCGAAGAACACCGGCGTTTCGTCGTTCGGGAGCTTGGGCGCGACGCGCGCCACGACGCCGTTCGTCAGTTCGACCGTGACGGGCACCGGTCCGCCGAAGCCCGTCACGCCCGGCGCGAGGCCGGTCGAGTCGATCGTGACGTTCGCTTCGCCGGCGGCCTGCGCCGTAGGCGCGGCCGCCGTCGAAGCAGACTCCGCGGACTCCGCGAACTCCGCGTGAGAAACAAACTCCGCGGACTCCGCGTGGGATCGCTTCTCCGCGTACAGCAGCGCGGAGAGCAACACGACCGCGATCGCGAGCAGGACGTTGAGGAAGTTGGCGGCCTTCATGGTTGGGTGGTTCGGTGGTTGGGTGGTTCGGTGGTTGGGTGGTTGGGTGGTTCGGGCCGGTTGGATTCGGCGAGTTTGAAGAGCGTGCCCGTCGGGCAGACGAAGCGGCAGTAGGCGCGCGGCACGAAGACGGAGAGCGCGACGAAGGCGAGCGCGAAGGCGACGACGAGCGGCGGCACCGCGAGAAACGCGAAAGCGCCGAAGAGCTCCCACTCCGTCCAGCGGCTCCACGCGCCGCACAAGAGCGCGAGCGCCAGCGCGGCCCACAGTCCGCGCCGGAAGGCGGTCAGGCGCCGGACGAGCGCCGGGGAAAGCCGCCATTTGCGCGCGGGAATCCGCGACGCCAGTTCCTGCGCCGCGCCGAACGGGCAGACCCAGAGGCAGTAGTGCGAGGCGCGCCCGAAGACCGGATACAGCAGCGCCGTCGAAAGCAGCAGCAGCGCAACCGTCCATTCGAAGACGCCGCCCGGCAGACCCGAGCCAGCCCAGCCGAGGAGGCGCGCGGTCGAGAGGAACGATCCGGTCCAGAAACCGAGAACCGCGACGTCGAGCCAGAGCTGCACCGTCCGCCACCGGCGCGACTTCGCGAAAAGCGGGACGACGGCCGCAAGGAGGAGGACCGCGAGGATCGCGAGGTTCGGCAGCAGCGCCGAACCCCGGATTTCGAACGACTGCGGCAGGATCCTGAGTCGGGATTCCGGCGCCGCGCCGGCGGCGGGCGCCAGGCCGGCCCCGAGGACGCGTCCGCTCCGCGCGACGGCGCCCGCCGCCAACACCAGCAGGCAGGCGGCGATGCGCAGCAGGTGCGCGACGGGGTCCCGGCGTTCGACCTTCACGGCGCGCCATTCTAGCAAAACCGCCGGACCGGCGTAAGCGAAAAGTTCGGGCGGCCCTTGCCGGGACGGGGCCGTTGTGCTAGAGTGGACCGCATGGAAAAGAAACCCCTCGCAGTCGGCGTCGACGCCAGCACCCAGGGCGTGAAGGCCCTCGCACTCGGACCGGACGGCGTCGAAGCCGTCGCGGCCGTCAATTTCGGAAAGGACCTGCCGCAGTTCGGCGCGCCGGACGGCTTCGCGCCGGACCCGGACCCGGCGGTGCGCCGCGCGCCGCCGCGCATGTGGGAGGCGGGCGTCCGCCTCGCGCTGGAGCGTCTCGGCGCCGAAGTCGACCTCGGGCGCG
>JAFPUX010000136.1 GCA_017413145.1 Kiritimatiellia bacterium
CGGTTCTTGAATTTCGCGACGCCCGTGGCGGGGTCGACGACGACGGGCAGGCCGGTCTCGAGGTCGACGAGTTCGGCGGCGTTGTCGGTGTTTTCGTTCATGTTCCGTGTTTCCGGAGTTGTTGAAGAAGGTCGGCGGCGCGCACGCGGAGCGTGGCTTCGTCGCAGTCGTTTTCGACCGTGAAGTCCGCCCGCGCGCGGCGTTCGGACTCGGGCAGCTGCGCGGCGATGCGGCGCAGGGATTCCTCGCGGGAAAGCCCGCGAGCGGCGAGGCGCTCGAGCCGGAGCGCGAGCGGGGACTCGATCGTGACGGTCGCGTCCCAGTCGCCCTCCCAGCCGCTCTCGAAGAGCAGCGGGATCTGCGCGCACCGGAAGTCCGCCGCGGGCGCGGCGTCCTTCCAGTCGAGGACGTGTTGTCGGACAAGGGGATGCAGGAGCTCTTCCAGGCGGCGTCTCGCGGATGCGTCCGCGAAGACCAGTTCGCCGAGCCGCTTGCGGTCGGTCGCGCCGTCGGGCCCGAGATAGTCCGGGCCGAAGGCCTGCCGCACCGCCCGTGCGGCCTTTCCGCCGGGGGCGTGCATCGCGCGGACGATCTCGTCCGCGTCGACGACCTGTACGCCCAGATCGGAAAGGATGCCCCCGAAGAAACTCTTGCCGCAGGCGATGCCGCCTGTCAAGGCGAAGCGGATCATGTGGTTTCCCGTGGAGGTGAACGCGGCCGATTCTACCAGAACGCCGCCGGGCGCGTCAAGCGCGTTTGACGCCGCGCCGCGCGATTTGCTAGAATCGCCGCCCGTCAACGAACCATCCGGACCCCGCCACGCCATGCGCATCCTCACCGGCATCCAGCCCTCGGGCCGTCTCCATCTCGGCAACTACCTCGGCGCCATGAAGCAGTGCGTCGACCTGCAGAAAAAGGCCGACGACTGCTACTACTTCATCGCGGACTACCACGCGCTCACCACGGTCTCCGACCCCCAGGCGCTGCGCGACGCGATCCACGGCGTCGCGCTCGACTTCCTCTCCGCCGGCCTCGACCCGGAGAAGGTCGTGTTCTTCCGCCAGAGCGACGTGCCGGAGGTGCAGGAGCTCTCGTGGCTGCTCTCGATCGTCATGCCGGTCGCGCGCCTCGAGCTCGCGCACTCCTACAAGGACAAGCTCGCGCACGGCAAGGAGGCCACGCACGCGCTCTTTTCCTACCCGGTGCTCATGGCCGCGGACATCCTGCTCTACCGCAGCGACCTCGTGCCCGTCGGCAAGGACCAGAAGCAGCACCTGGAGATCACTCGCGACCTCGCGGTCAAGTTCAACCTCAAGTTCGGCGAGACGTTCAAGATCCCGGACGGCTACATCCCCGACCAGGTCGCGATCGTCCCCGGCACGGACGGCCAGAAGATGTCCAAGTCCTACGGCAACACGATCCCGCTCGCCGGCACGCCAAAGGAGATCAAGAAGGCGATCATGGGGATCGTGACGGACTCCGCGCCCGTCGAGGCGCCGAAGGACCCCGAGACGAACAACGTCTACAAGATATACAAGCTCCTCGCCACGCCGGAGCAGGCGGCCGGGATGGCCGCGAAGTTCCGCGCCGGCGGCTACGGCTACGGCGACGCGAAGAAGGAGCTGCTGCGCGTCTACGACGAAACGCTCGCGCCGTTCCGCGAGCGCCGCGCGCACTTCGAGGCGCACCCGGACGAAGTCCGCGACATCCTCGCCGCCGGCGCCGCGAAGGCCCGCGTCGAGGCGCGCAAGACCCTCTCCGCCGCCCGCCGCGCCGTGGGGTTGGAGTAGGCTACAGGACGCGGCAGCCGGTTTCGGTGACGACGACGGTGTCCTCGATGCGGACGCCGCCGAGGTCGGGGTAGTAGAGACCCGGCTCGACGGTGACGACCATGCCGGGTTCGAGCGCGCCGCCGCGCAGCGAGAGGCGCGGCTCCTCGTGGATCTCGAGGCCGACGCCGTGGCCGAGGCCGTGGAAGAACCCGAACGCGCGGCCGCCGGCGTCCGTGCCCGTTTCGTAACCGCGCTTCTCGAGGAAGTCCGCGACCGCGCGGTGCACCTCCGCGCCGACCGCGCCGGGTTTCACGAGCGAGAGGCCGAGCGCCTGCGCGTCGCGCACGGTGTCGTACAGCCGGCGCAGGGCGGGGGAGGGGCTGCCGCGCATGAACGTGCGCGTCATGTCGCCCCAGTAGCCGGTCCGCAGGTCGCGCGGGAAGATGTCGGCCACGATCCACTGGTTCGCGCGGAGGGGGCCGCGGCCGGATTCGTGCGGGTCGGCGGCCTGGCGTCCGCCCGCGACGATCGTGCCCTCCAGGTCCATGCAGCCGCGCGCGAGGAGCGTTTCGCGGACGAGCGCCCGCGCGCGCTCCGACGTGAACGGGCGTCCGCCGCGCAGCAGCACGCCGTCCGCGCGGATTTCCGCTTCGCGGATCGCGCGGCCGA
>JAFPUX010000137.1 GCA_017413145.1 Kiritimatiellia bacterium
GCCGTCCTCGTCGGGCGCCGGCGCGGGCGCGAAGGATGGAGCCCGCAGGTCGAACGTCCGCTGCGCCGCGGGCGCGGCGGACGCAAGAACGAAAAGGGTGAAAAGGAGAAACGCTGCGGAAATCCGTTTCATGTTTCGTATCCGGTTTGTCCCGGACGCCGTCCCATTCTACTCCTTCCGCCCGTCCGGCGCAATCGGGGGCCGTTCGCGGCGGCTTGCGGAACGGGACTTCCGCCGGGCGCGGAGACGTGGTAGAATCTCCCGCATGAAACGCAACGCGCCGGCCGCCGGCGGCTTCACGATCCGGTTCCGCGCCGATTTCTCCGGGGCGGCGGCCGACGAGCCGCTGCTCGAAGCGGGTCCGGTCCGCGTGGCGCTCCGCCTCGCGGGGCGCACGCCGGGGCTGGAGGACTACGACGCGTTGCGCGGCAACTACCTGGCCTTTCCGGCGCCGGACGGTTCGTGTCCGGTCCTCGAGGCGACGCTTCCCGGGCGGGGCGGACGCGTGGGCGTCCCGCTCGGCGCGCTGCCGCGCGCGGACGGGGAACACGGCGTGACGCTGCGGTTCGCGCCGCCGCGCTGGACGATCTGCGTGGACGGCGTGCGGGACGAGGACTTTCCGTGCGACGCCGCCGCCGCGTCCGGCGGACCGCCGCGCGCGGCGGTCCTCTCGCCGAGCGTGAAGGACGCGGAGGTTTTCGCGCCCGCGCTTCCGGACGCGCCGGCGCCGGACTCGCGGCGCCTCGCGCGGTCCGTCCAGTACTGGACGCCGGACGATCCGGACGCCTGGGTGGGCGACGTGGCGCTCGGCTCGTGGCGGGGGCGCCTGCACGTCTTCTACCTCTTCGACCGGCGCCACCACGGTTCCGGCGGCGGCGCGGGGCGCCACTTCTTCGCGCACCTTTCCTCCGCGGACCTCGTCGCGTGGGACGAACACCCGCCCGCCGTTCCGATCGACGAATGGTGGGAGACGGTCGGCACCGGGACGCCGTTCGTCCACGAAGGGAAGTTCCGTCTCGCCTACGGCCTCCACACCGAGCGTCTCTCGTACGATCCGTCCCTCCCGGCCGGCGCGACCTACGCGTCGTCGGAGGACGGCATCCGCTTCGAGAAGTCCGGACGGATCGTCCACCCGACGCGGAATCCGTCCGTCTACAACCGCGCCGACGGCCTCCTCGGCCTCGCGGCCGGATACGCCGGTTCGTCCGGACTCTGGAAGAGCGGCCGGATCGGGGACTGGACGCTTTGCGACGGCACGCTGCCGACGCGCGGCGACTGCCCGTGCCCGTTCGAATGGAACGGCCACCATTACGTCTTGCAGGGCTTCGGCGGTTTCGCGCACAGTGCGACGGGCGTGCCCGGGACCTGGGAAGACTGGGCCGCCGCGGGGCTCGCGCCCTACGACGGGCTGTCCGTCCCCATGGTCGCGCCGTTCGGCGGAAACCGCCGCATCCTCGCCGGCTGGCTCGGATTCCTCGCGCCGGCGTGGTGGGGCGGGTGGCTCGTTTTCCGCGAACTGGTCCAGCACGCGGACGGCACGCTCGGCACGAAATGGGTTCCCGAAATCGCGCCGCCGTCGCCGCCCGCGACGTTCGCCGCGCGGCCGGACCGGCCGCTGCGCGTCGCGTTCCCCCGCGAGGACGCCGCCGGCCCCGCGCTCGTCTTCGAAGTCGACCCGGCCGCGCGCACGGCGTCGTTCGCGGACGACGTCCCCGACCCGGAGTTCGCGTCCTTGCACTCCGCCGAGAACGTCCGCATCCGCAACCTTCCCGCGTTCGCGTCGGCCTTCGCCGTGCGGATCGTCCGGCATTGGGACCCGAAGGCCGGCGCGACGGTTTTCGACGCGGAAATCGGCGGCGTCCGCACCCTGATCTGCCGGCGCGGGGGCCGGTACGGCCCCGCGCAGGCGCAGGTCCCGCACCGGCCGGTTGCGGGCTAGACCGTCCGCACGGTTGATTTCGGCGGGCGGTTGTGCCAGACTTGTCCGCGTCGCAACGGAAAGGACCGACATGGAACGGAACCGCTACGCAGCGCCGCCGATGGAGAAGATCCGCGTCGGCTTCATCGGCATCGGGGAACGCGGCACGACCGCGGTCTTCCGGACCTCCGGCATTCCGGGCGTGGAAACGGCCGCGATGGCCGACCTGCGCCCGCGGCAGTGCGAGAACGCGAAGGCGTGGCTCGAGGAGAAGGGCCGCCCCGGGGCGAAGAAAATCCACGCCGGCGCGGAGGAGTCGTGGAAGGCGCTCTGCGACGACCCGGACGTGGACGTCGTCTACGTCACGGCGCCGGCCCCGCTGCACGCGCGGATGGAGCTCTACGCGCTCCGCGCCGGCAAGCACGTGCTCACGGAGGTGCCCGGCGCGAGGACGATCGACGAGGCGTGGGAGATCGTCGAGACGTGCGAGAAGGCGCGGCGCCACTGCATGATGCTCGAGAACTGCTGTTACGGCGAAATGGAGATGTTCGCGTGGAACCTCGCGCACAAGGGGCTGCTCGGCACGCTCGTCCACGCGGAGGGCGGCTACGTCCACAACCTCGTCTGGCGCCAGCAGGAGGACGATTTCCGCAACCGCCGCTTCTTCGACGCGCCCGAGGTGCACGACTTCGGCAACACGTATCCCACGCACGCGCTCGGGCCGATCTGCCTCTACATGGACGTGAACCGCGGCGACCGCATGGAGCGCATCGTTTCGATGTCGTCGCTCGCCGCCGCGCATTCCGAATACGCAGCCGCGAAGTTTCCGCCGGACTCGTGGCAGCGCCGCACGCGGTGGCGCACGGGCGACATGAACACCTCGATCATCCGCACGGCGCGCGGCCGCACGATCATGATGCAGTACAGCATCGACTCGCCGCGCCCCTACAGCCGCATCAACCTGATCCAGGGCACGAAGGGCTGCTTCTGCGACTATCCGCCGCGCCTCGCGCTCGCGGACGTCCCCGGCGGCGAGGCGGAGTGGATGGACGACGCCGCGTTCGAGAAGGCGCGCCGGGAGCACATGCACCCGCTTTGGAAGACCGCGGGCGAGCTCGCCGCGCGCGACGGCGGCCACGGCGGCATGGACTTCGTGATGGACCTGCGCTGGGTCTGGTGCATGCGCAACGGCCTGCCGCTCGACATGGACGTGTACGACCTGGCGAGCTGGAGCTCGATCGTCCCGTGCTCGGCCGAGAGCGACCGCCGCGGCGGCGAGCCCGTCGAGCTGCCGGACTTCACGCGCGGCGCGTGGCGGACCGCGGAGCCGACGTCCATCGGCGACGTCGACCTCGCGAAGCTCGGGTTCTAGCCGAAGACGCCCCAGACGATCTCCGCGGCGCGGGCCGCCGTGCCCGGCGTCATTTCGCGGCCGTAGTACGCCGCTGTCCTCGCGCGGAGGGCGGCGAGTCCGTCCGCCGGAAGCGCGGGACCGGCGCCGGCGGCGCCTTCCAGCGCGCGGACGAGCCCGCACTTGAGCGCGGCGCCTTCGAGGAGGATTCCGGCGAAGGAGCCGGGATCGGCGTCCGGGTGCGCGGCGGCGATCTCCGCGGCGGCCGCTTCGACCCCGGCGCGGAGCGCGGCGGCGTTCGCGCGCAGGCGTTCGAGGAACGCCGGCCGTTCGGCGGCGCGTTGCGCGAACAGGCCGGGTGGGGGAGGGGAGGAGTCCTTCATCCCGTTCCAGCCGACGCCGAGGAAGTGCTGCCAGTCGGCCTCCCACCGCGAGACGCGCCGCAACGCGGAGAGCGCGGCGTCCGGCGCGAGGCCGGGCAGTTCGCGGGCGAGCGCCGCGGCGGGGTCCGCGGCGAAGAGCGGCAGCTGCAGGCGCTTCGGGACGAGGCGCACGGTCCACGACGTGTCGACCGAGCCGAGCAGCGGCGCGCCGGCGGCGCGCGCGGAGACGAGGTTCGGCGCGTGGCGCGCGTAGCGCGGAAGGAACGGGTCGTCGCCCCAGCACGACGCCGCCCCGCACGTCGCGACGCCGAAGCCGAGCGCGGCCAGCTCGGCGGCTTTCGAAAAGTCCGTCGGCGGCGCGAAGGCGTCCGGTCCGTCCGGCCACGGGCCGTAGACCCAGTGGCAGAGCGCGACTTCGCCCGGCGGGAGCGCGGCGGCCAGACGCGCGGGATCGTGGCGGACCATGTCGTCCCAGATCAGGACGCGGACGCCGGCCGCGCGCGTTTCGGCGGTGACGTCGAGCAGGTGCTCCGCGTAGAGCCCGAACCGGTCGCGTTTCGAGCAGAGCGGGCACGAGCCGAAGCGGTACGCCTCGTCGCCGCCGAAGTGGAAGAAGCGCAGCGGGCCGAAGACCTCGCGGTACTCGGCGGCGAACGCGCGGAGGAACGCGCGGGCGTCCGGGTCCGACGTGCAGTAGCAGTCGTGGAACTCCGGCAGCTCGCGCATCGCCTTGCGCCGTTCCTTCGAGAGGACGTATTCCGCGTGGCCGAACGTTTGCAGGAGCGGGATCGGCTCGAGGCCGAGCGCGCGCGATTCGTCGAGGAGCGCGCGGAAGGCGTCCTTGGACATCGCGTCCGGATGCGGGACGTCGGGGCAGGATTCCCAGCGGATCTTGTCCTCGACTTCCCAGAGAACGGCGTTCTTGCCGGCGTCCGCGGCCGCGCGGAGCATCGCCCGGACCGTTTCCGGGCGGAGCATGGCGCTGTTCAGGTCGACGTGGATCGCGTTGATTTCCATGGTTCAGTTCCGGTTCCGGGCGGGCGGCACGAGCGCGAGGGCGAGCGAAAGGGCCATGCCGGCGGCCGGGAGGAAGCCGAGGGACGGGACGAACGCGCCGGCGAGGCCGCAGAGGCCGCCGAGC
>JAFPUX010000138.1 GCA_017413145.1 Kiritimatiellia bacterium
ACGTTTCGGGGCCGGGCCGCAATCGGGCGGCGCGGCGTCAGATTTCTTCGAGAAGGGTGGGGTAGGAGGGCTCCTGGAGGACCTCGTCCGGATCGAGGCCGGCGCGGCGGAGGGCGGCGCCCGCGGCCGCCGGCGCGGCTGACGCCCGCGGTCCGGCGCCGGGCGTGTCCGGCGCCCGCCGCTGGGGTAGTATGCCCGCCCCGAACCCAACCGGACCATCAGACCACCGGACCACCAGACCACCAGACCTTTCGACCATGAGCACCCATCTCGCAATCGACCTCGGCGCCGGCAGCGGCCGCGTCATCGCCGCCGTCTACGACGGCTCCAAGCTTTCCATGGAGGTCGTCAACCGGTTCGACAACGTCCCGGTCGAATTCGGCGGCCACCTCTTCTGGAACCTCCCCGGCCTGCTCGCCGACATCCGCGCGGGCCTCCGTGCGGGGGCCGCCAAGTACGGCGACGTCGCGTCCGTCGGCGTGGACACCTGGGGCGTCGACTACGGCCTGCTCGACAAGTCCGGCCGCCTGCTCGGCCTGCCCTACATCTACCGCGACGGGCGCAACACGCCCGTGAACACGCGCGAGGTGTTCGACCTCGTCGGCAAGCAGTCGCTCTACAACACGACCGGAACGCAGTTCATGGACTTCAACACGATCTTCCAGCTGCACGCCGAGCGCTCGGAGCCGGCGTCGCTGCTGGACCTCGCGGACCGCCTGCTCTTCATGCCGGACCTCGTGAACTACGCGCTCTGCGGCGAAAAGGCGAACGAGGCGACGATCGCCTCGACCTCCGGCCTGATCGACCTGGAGACGCGCTCCTGGAGCGGCCCGCTGCTCGACAAGATCGGCGTCGCGCGGACGCTCTTCTCGGAACCCGTCCGCCCCGGCACCGTCCTCGGGACCGTACGCGGCGTGCCCGGCCTCGAAGGCGTCCCGCTCGTCGCCGTCGGCTCGCACGACACCGCGAGCGCCGTCGCGTCCGTTCCCGCGGACCCCGCCACGAGCTGGGGGTACCTGGCGACGGGCACGTGGGCGCTGCTCGGCGTCGAAAACGAGAAGGCGCTCGTGAACGACGAAACGTACGAGCTGGCCTACACGCACGAAGGCGCCGTGAACGGCAAGTTCCGCTTCCTCAAGAACTGCACCGGCATGTGGATGGTCCAGCAGCTGCGCGAGGCGTGGGCCGCGCCGGACGGGAAGAAACCCGCGTGGGACGACCTCATGCACGAGGCCGAGGCCGCGCAGCCCTTCCGCTCGCTGCTCGACCCGGACTACCCGCAGTTCGCGATGCCCGGCCGCATGCCGGAGAAGATCGTCGAGTTCTGCCGCCTCACCGGCCAGCCGATCCCCGAGACGCGCGGGCAGTTCTACCGCGCCGCGATGGAGGGCATCGTCATGCGCTACCGCGAAGTGTGGAACGAGCTGGCGCGCCTCACGGGCCGCCCGCGCTCCGTGCTCCACATGATCGGCGGCGCCACGCGCGACGCGATGCACTGCCGCATGACGGCGGACGCGCTCAACGCGGACATCGCGTGCGGCCCCGTCGAGGGCGCTTCGATGGGCAACGCCGTCGCGCAGCTCGTCGGCCTCGGCGCGCTCGCGGACTTCGAGCAGGGGCGCGCGCTCGTGCGCGACTCGATCGAAATGACGCGCTGGACGCCCGCCGACCCGTTCGCGTGGGACGACGCGTTCCCGCGCTGGCTCGCCGCCAAGCGGCGCGCCGCCGGCGTCTAGCCCGCGCCCGCGCGTTCCGACCTTGACTTCGCGCCCCCGAAATGCTAGCTTCCCCCGCGTCCGCAACCCCGGAACGGGACAATAGCTCAGTCGGTAGAGCAACGCACTTTTAATGCGTGGGTCGCGGGTTCGATCCCCGCTTGTCCCACCATCCCATGAAGAAGCCAGCAACGTCCCCCGCCCCGCGCGCCCGCAAGCCCGCCCGCAGGAAGCCCGCCGTCCTGCTCGTGAACGGCCCGAACCTCGACATGCTCGGCCGGCGCGACCCGAAGCACTACGGCACGTTCACGCTTGCGGACGTCGAGAAGGCGTTCGCCGCGAAGGCGCGCGAGCTCGGCGTGGAGGCCCGCTTCTTCCAGAGCGGCTGCGAAGGCGAGATCTGCCACGCGATCCACGACGCGATGGACTGGGCCGCCGGCATCGTCATCAACGCCGGCGCCTACACGCACTACAGCTACGCGATTCTCGACGCGCTCGAGCTCTGCGGCCTGCCCGCCGTCGAGGTCCACATTTCGGACATCCGGAAACGCGAGCCCTTCCGCCGCGTCTCCGTGATCCGCCCGGCGTGCGTCGACCAGGTCGCCGGCCTCGGGCTGGCGAGCTACACCGAAGGGCTCGAACGCCTCGTCCGCGGCCACCTCGCGCCGCCCGCCTGACGGACCGCCGGTTTCTTTTTGCTGGAAGCGGAAGCGGGCCGCGTGTATAATGGCGCGCATCGAAAGGACAACCGACATGGCCGTCTCCATCCAGATCCAGGGACTCGTCAAGCGCTTCGGCGCGACGGTCGCGCTCGACCGCGTCGACCTGACGATCGAGCCCGGCGAGCTGTTCTTCCTGCTCGGTCCGTCGGGCTGCGGCAAGACGACGCTCCTGCGGCACGTCGCCGGGTTCTACGAGCCGGACGAGGGGTCGGTCCTCATCGGCGGCGAGGACGTCACGCGCCTGCCGCCGCACAAGCGCGACACGGGCATGGTGTTCCAGAGCTACGCGCTCTGGCCGCACATGACGATCGCCGAGAACGTCGCCTTCGGCCTGCAGATGCGAAAGGTCCCGAAAGCCGAGGCCGCGGAACGCGTCCGCGCGGCGCTCGCCGCCGTGAAGATGGAGGACAAGGCCTCGCGCAAGCCGAACCAGCTTTCCGGCGGCCAGCAGCAGCGCGTGGCGCTCGCCCGCGCGCTCGTCGTGCAGCCCCGCTGCCTGCTTCTGGACGAACCGCTCTCCAATCTCGACGCGAAGCTCCGCCTCGAGATGCGCCTGGAGATCCGCCGCATCTGCAAGGAGGCGGGCCTCACCGCCGTCTACGTGACGCACGACCAGAAGGAGGCGCTCTCGATCGCCGACCGCCTTGCGGTCATGCAGGCCGGCCGTCTCGAACAGGTCGGCGCGCCTCTCGAAGTCTACCGCCGGCCGAAGAACCGCTTCGTGGCGTCGTTCATCGGGGAGACGAACTTCCTCCCGCCCGACTTCTTCGGCGCGCAGGCGTCCTTCCCCGGCGCGGCGGCGCTCTCGGTCCGCCCCGAGGTCGTCCGCCTCGGCGCGCCGCCCGCCGGCGCGCCCGCGCTGCGCTTCCGCGGGACCGTCCACGGCACCGTCTACCTCGGCGAAACCGCCGAACACCTGCTCGACACGGGCGTCCCCGGCGTGCCCGAGCTCAAGGTCTTCGAGCTCAACCCCGAAGTCCTCGCGCGCGACGAATCGCGCCCCGTCGAGGCCTGGGTCGCCCCGGCCGACGTCGTCCCGCTCGCGGAGTAGCCATGCCGATTTACGCGTACCAGGCGAAGAAACCGGAAGCCTCCTGCGAAAAGTGCAAGGACGGCTTCGACCTGCGCCAGCCGCTCTCCGACCCGGCGCTCGAAATCTGTCCCTGGTGCGGCTCGCCCGTCGCCCGCGTTCCGTCCCTCGCCGCGATCGGCTTCAGCCAGTCCGGCCTGGACGACCGCGCCAAGGCCGCCGGCTTCTCGAAACTCTCCCGCATCGGCAAGGGCGAGTACGAACGCAATTTCTAGCCTCAGCAGACCATTCGACCATCCGACCATTCGACCATGAAAGGCATCGTCCTCGCCGGAGGCTCCGGCACCCGCCTCTACCCCATCACCCGCGCGGCGAGCAAGCAACTGCTTCCCGTCTACGACAAGCCGATGGTCTACTACCCGATTTCGGTGCTGATGTTCGCGGGCATCCGCGACATCCTCGTGATCAGCACCCCGGAAGACCTGCCGGCGTTCCGCCGCCTGCTGGGCGACGGCTCGGACTTCGGCCTGCGCCTTTCCTACGCGGAGCAGCCGCGCCCGGAAGGTCTCGCGCAGGCGTTCCTCATCGGCGAGGAGTTCATCGCGGGCGAGCCCTGCGCGCTCGTCCTCGGCGACAACATCTTCTTCGGCGAGGGCCTGCAGCGGACGGTCCGCGCCGCGGCCGCGGACGCGGCGGCCGGCGCGCAGATCTTCGGCTACCGGGTGAGCGACCCGGAGCGCTACGGCGTCGTGGAGTTCGACGAAGGGAACAACGTCGTCGGCCTCGAGGAAAAGCCCGCGAAGCCCAAGTCGAACTGGGCCGTGCCGGGCCTGTACTTCTACGGGAGCGACGTCGCCGACATGGCGAAAAAAATCAAGCCGAGCCCGCGCGGCGAGCTGGAGATCACGGACCTCAATCTCGCCTACATGCGCGAGGGGCGGCTCAAGGTGAAGCTCCTCGGCCGCGGCATCGCGTGGCTCGACACGGGAACCTACGGCTCGCTGCTGGAGGCGTCGAATTTCGTCGAGACGATCCAGAACCGCCAGGGGCTCAAGATCGCCTGCTTGGAGGAAATCGCGTTCAACTACGGCTGGCTCCCGCGCGAACGCCTCGCGGAGATCGGCCGCTCGATGGCGAAGAACGACTACGGCCGCTACCTGCTCGGGCTCGCGGAGCAGGCGTAGCGGCGCGCCGCGGCCGGCGCGCGCCTAGAACAGGCTCGCCTTGTCCGTCTCGAGCGCCTCGTCCCAGAAGCGCGGCGGCTTGTCGTCGCCCGCGATCGCGCTGATCGGCTTGGTGGTGATCTGCTTGCCGCGGGCGCGGACGCCCTTCACGGCGACCTCGTCCTCGGTCTTGAACTTCTTCTGGAGGATGCGCTGGCCCTTGGCCGGGCGGAACTTCATCCACACGAACTCGGGCGTGCCCGCCTGCAGCAGGCGGACCGTCCCGGGCTCGGGCAGCAGCGAGTACTCCTTGTTCAAGATCGTGCCGCCGAACGCGAAGCGCTTGATGCAGCTGAACGGGACCTCCTTCTCCGTGTAGACGCACGTGTAGAGCCGTTCGCGGTCGAAGACTTCGACGAGCATCGCGTCCTTGTCCACGAAGACCTTCTCGCGCTCCGGCGCGGGGATGACCTTGTAGCGGCCGTCCGGCCACACGAGCAGGATCTTGTCCAGCGACGAGCACTCGAAGAGCGGATCCACGCCGCGCAGCGCGTTGCCGAGGAACCCGGCCTCGCGGTCGTAGCAGAGCGAAATCTTCGTCGCCGTCACCGCGCGCACGTCGATCGAGTCGAACGTCTCGGCCTTCGTGAGCCGCGGGAAGCGCTCGACCGTGACGGTCTTGAACTTCTTCTTCGGCGCCTTCGCGGGCTTGGCGGCCGCCTTGCCCTTCTTGCCCTTCGCCTCGGGCTTGGGCTCCGGTGCCACCTCGACCTGGACGTCGTGGTAGCGGTATTTCTTGATGAGGTTCTCGAGGTAGCGGATCGTGTAGCGCTTGAGCGCGCCGAGGTTCTTGCGCACCTCCGCAAGCTCGCGGAGGATGCCCTCGATCTCCTCGCGGTTCTTGTTGATGTCGAAGAGCGAGATGCGCCGGATCGGCACGCCGAGCAGCATCTCGACGTCGGCGTCCGTGATCGGCCGCACGAGCTTCTCCGCGAACGGCTTGAAGCCCTTGAAGATCTCCGCCTTCACCGCCTCGCCGGTCGTGCACTTCTCGATGCGCTTGTAGATGCGCTCCTCGACGAAGATCTGCACGAGCGTCTTGCGGTGCTGCTCTTCGAGCAGCTCCCCTTCGCGGATCTCGAGCTCGCGCTTGTTGAGCGCGAGGAGCTGGTCGACGTTCGCGCGCAGGACGTGCGAGACGGTCGTCACGACCGGGCGGTTGTTCTCGAGCACCGTCATGTTCGCGGTGATCGAGCACTCGCAGTTCGTCGCCGCGTAGAGCTGCTTGACCGCCTTGCCCGGGTCGGTGTTCGGCAGGAGCGTGAGGATGATCTCGGCGTGGTCGCTCGTGCCGTCGTGGATGCTCTTCACGGGCACCTTGTGCAGGCGCGCGGCGTTCTCGATCGAGTTGATCAGCGTCTCGGTCGTCTGCCCGTAGGGCAGCTCCGTGACGACGATCTGCTTCTGCCCGCGCTCCTCGCGCGTTTCGAACACGGCGCGGCAGCGGATCTTGCCGTTGCCGTCCTCGTAGCCCGAGCAGTCCACGAGGCCGCCGGTCGGGAAGTCCGGCACGAGGGCGGGCTTCGCCTTCGGGTCGCGGATGATCTCGATCTCCGCCTCCAGCAGCTCGATGAAGTTGTGCGGGAGGATGAGCGTCGCCATGCCGACGGCGATGCCGTTCGCGCCGAGCATCAGCAGCAGCGGCAGCTTGCTCGGGAGCAGCACGGGCTCCAGGTTGCGGCCGTCGTAGCTCGGGATGTACTCGGTCGTCTTCTTGTTGAAGATCTCCTCGCGCGCGAGGTCGGTGAGGCGGCACTCGATGTAGCGCGGCGCGGCGGCCTGGTCGCCGGTGTAGATGTTGCCGAAGTTGCCCTGCCCCTCGATCAGGTAGCGCTTGTTCGCGAGGTTCACGAGCGCGCCGTAGATCGACTGGTCGCCGTGCGGGTGGTAGAACATCGTGCGCCCGACGACGGTCGCGACCTTGATGAAGCGGCCGTCGTCCATCTCGGAGAGCGTGTGCAGGATGCGGCGCTGGACGGGCTTGAGGCCGTCCTCGACGGTCGGGATCGCGCGGTCGCAGATCGCGTAGGAG
>JAFPUX010000139.1 GCA_017413145.1 Kiritimatiellia bacterium
GCCGGCGCGGCGCGCGCCCTCGACGACGAGGCGGGGCAGGGCGCCGGCGCCGGCCATCACGAGCAGGTCGTCCGGGCGGACGGGGGAGGCGGGAGAGGGGACGTTGTCCATGCCGCGGAGTCTACCACAACCCCCGCCGCGTCCGCAATTGCGGATTCGCGCGCGATTTGCTAGACTCCGCCGCGTTTCCGCCGCACCGGCGGGAGCGCAAACGGAGCATCCGCGATGGAACACGTCATCGACACGATCAAGGCCCGCGGCCTTTTCGACAACTGGACCGACCCCGGCGTCTACGACCTGCTCAAGGAGCCGCAGACCGTCTACGGCGGCTTCGACCCCTCGGCCGACAGCCTCCAGGCCGGCAACCTCGTCGCCATCATGAACCTGTGCCACTACCAGCGCGCCGGACACCGCGTCCTCGCGCTCGTCGGCGGCGCGACCGGCCTCATCGGCGACCCCTCCGGCAAGACGAGCGAGCGCCAGCTGCAGACGGCCGAGACGATCGCGCACAACGCCGAGTGCATCAAGTCGCAGCTGGAGCGCTTCATCGATTTCGGGCCGGGCGAGCACCAGGCCGTCCTCGTGAACAACCTCGACTGGCTCGGCAAGTTCTCGTTCATCGACTACCTGCGCGACGTCGGCCGCTACTTCCGCATGGGCACGATGCTCAACAAGGAGAGCGTCCGCGCGCGCCTCGAGTCGCCGAACGGAATGTCCTTCACCGAGTTCTGCTACCAGACGATGCAGGGCTACGACTTCCTGCACCTCTACGACACCTACGGCTGCCGCGTCGAGGTGGGCGGCTCCGACCAGTGGGGCAACATCACCGCCGGCACGGACCTGCTGCACTACCAGCGCGGCGTCTCGTGCTACGGCGTCACGATCCCGCTGATCAAGGACAGCGCCGGCAAGAAGTTCGGCAAGAGCGAGGGCAACGCGATGTACCTCGACTCGAAGAAGACGAGCTGCTACCAGTTCTACCAGTTCTTCCTGCGCAGCGAGGACTCGGTCGTCGTCCGCTACCTCAAGGCGTTCACGTTCCTGCCGCTCGACGAGATCGCGCAGCTCGAGGAGTCCGTGAGGACCGCGCCCGAGAAGCGCGAGGCGCAGCGCGTGCTCGCGGAGGACGTCGTCCGCCGCGTCCACGGCGAAGAGGGCCTCGCCCAGGCGCAGCGCGCCACGCAGGCGCTCTTCGGCGGCTCGCTCAAGGGCCTCTCCGCGGCCGACCTGCTGCCGATCTTCCAGGACGCGCCCAGCGCGGAGCTTCCCGCGGCGGACGCCGTCGGCCAGCCCGTGATCAAGGTCGCCGCGCTCGCCGGGCTCTTCAAGAGCGTGGGCGAAGCGCGCCGCATGGCGGACGGCGGCGGCCTCTACCTGAACAACGAGCGCGTCGGCGCGTCGGACGTCGTTTCCGAGGACCGCGTGATCGACGGCCAGGTCTTCGTCCTGCGCGCCGGGAAGAAGAACCAGCGGGTCGTCAAGCTCGCGCGGTAGCGCGGGGCGGCTTCTGCGCGACGAGGCAGGTCCAGGCGGTGACCGCGGCGGACTTGCGGTGGACGGCGGGCGGCGCGAAGCCGGCGTCGGCGAGGAGCACGGAAAGCTCCTCGACGGTGCGGACGTGCATCGCCGGAAGGGCGTCGGTCCAGATGCGGGCGGCGTCGGGGTCGGCCGCCTCGAGGAAGACGGCGAACGAGCCGCCGGGCTTGAGCACGCGGGCGACTTCGCGGAACGCCGTGGCGGGGTCCCAGAAGTAGACCGTTTCGCACGCGGTGACGAGGTCGAAGGTCGCGTCCGGCCACGGCAGCGCCTCGACGGAACCCTCCTTCACCTCCATGCGTCCGGTCTCGACTTCGAGACGGTTGCGCCGGCGCGTGGCTTCGACGGACGCCGGGGAGATGTCGATTCCCGCCAGCGTCGCGTCCGGCGCCCGCTGCGCCATCCGGCGCAGCAGCTCGCCGCCGCCGCATCCGGCGTCGAGGATGCGTCCGCCGCGAGGCAGCTCGACGTGCGAGAGCCCGAACTCGTAGACGGGCGCGTGCCCGCGGTTCATGCCCCAGAGCATGAAACGGCCGACGGCGGACGAGCCCGGCCGCGCCGCGTGCCGTAGCAGTTTGCGGAAGCAGGAGAGTTGCGTGATTTTCATGGTTTGTCTTCGGCGCGAGGCGTTTCGCGCTGGCTGGCGAGGATGCCCGCCGCCCGCGCGACAGGACAGCGGCCCTTTCGTCCTCGCCGGCACGCGGCGCACGCACCGTGGCACGACCCGCCGCCCTCGCACGGAACCCCCTTGCGGAGGTTCCGGCGGATCACCAGCGCGACCGCGACGGCGAGAACCAGAAGGACGATCCAATCGACGGCGTTCATGGGAGTCGGGTGGGGTTCGGGGAGGGGCGCGGCGGCGCCCCTCCCCGTTGCGCCCGCGCTAGCGGGCGGCGTCCGACCTCGCCGGCCGGAAGATCATCCACAGGCACCAGACATCAACCAGCAGTGCAACGGCGGTCCAGATTCCGAATCCGCCGCCCGCGATCAGGAGGCCGATCCGGTAGACCGACATCGCGAGCGTGTAGCCGACGAAGAGCTGGAAGGCGATGGCGAACCAGCCCCACTTCTTCGAGCCCATTTCGCGGAACGTGACCGCGATCGCGACCATGCACGGCGGCACGAACAGGTTGAAGAGCATGAACGACATCGCCGCGAGCTGCGGGAAGTCGCTGAACGAGGCGAAGAGCCAGCGGATCTGCGTCGCCGTGGAGGCTCCGGGCATGTTCGCGGAGACGAGGGCGAGCGTCGCGGTGGCCTGCTCCTTGGCGATCTCGGCGGACACGGACGCCGCGGCGCCCTGCCACGTCCCGAACCCGAGCGGGGCGAGGAGCCACGCGAAGGCGTTTCCGACCGAGGCGAGGATGGAGCGCTCGATCTCCTCGTCCGCGAGCAGCGAGAGCCCCCAGGTGAAGTGCATCACGAACCACAGGAACACGCACGCGGGGAAGATGATGCAGCCGGCCTTCCAGACGTATGCCTTCACGCGCGTCCACGTGTGGCGCCAGACGCCGGAGAGCGTCGGCAGGTGGTAGGCGGGGAGCTCCATCACGAACGGCGCCGCGTCGCCCTCGAAGGAGCGCGTCTTCTTGAGCGCGATGCCGCCCAGGACGATGATCGCGACGCCGATCACGTCCATGAGCGGCGCCACGTACCACATCTCGCGGAAGAAGAGCGACGAGAACATCGCGATGATGACGGTCTTTGCGCCGCACGGGACGAACGTCGCGAGGATGATCGTCATCCGGCGGTCGCGCTCGCTCTCGATCGTGCGCGCCGCCATCACCGCCGGCACGCCGCAGCCCTTGCCGACGAGCATCGGGATGAAGCTCTTGCCGCTGAGGCCGAACTTGCGGAAGAGGCGGTCCATGATGAACGCCACGCGCGCCATGTAGCCGCAGTCCTCGAGGAACGCGAGGAAGAGGAACACGATCGCGATGACCGGTACGAACCCGAGGACCGTCGCGACGCCACCCCAGGCGCCGTCGAGGACGAGCGACTTGACGGTTCCGCCGACGCCGATCCCGTCGAGCGCGCGGCCGAACAGGTCGGTGAGGCCCGGGACGAAGACGCCGAAGTCCGACGGATCGACCTCGGGAACCGCCTTCGACGCCTTGTACGTCGCGTAGTCGCAGTCCCACGTCATCTCGCCGTCGCAGCAGCCGCAGTCGTCGGGCCGCTCGCCGGCCTTCGCGACGATATCCGGCAGGAGCGCTTCGTCGAGGACCTCGAAATCGGACTCCTCGAACAGTTCGGACGGGATGTAGGTCTTCCCCTCCCTGCGGGCCGCGGCGCGGGCCTCCGCGGATGCGGCGCGCCACGCCTTGGCGGCGTCGGCGTTGAACGCGGCGAGCGCCTTTTCGTAGGCGCCGTCGCCGTGCTTCGCGTCGTAGGCCGCGACATAGGCGTCCTGCCAGGCCGCCTTTGCGGCGCACTCCTCGCACGCTTCGAGCGGCTCGCCGTCCTCGTCCTTGCAGTCCTTGCAGAGGTGCTTCGGGTCGAGGCGCCGGGCGAGGCTGCACGCGGCGGGCGCGTGCTCGCAACGGGCGACGTCGAGCGCGCCGTCCGCGCCGACGGTCGCGACGCCCGCGACGGGCTCGCCCGTCTCCTCGTCGTCGTCGAGCTTCA
The DNA here is from genome assembly GCA_017413145.1 of Kiritimatiellia bacterium. GTDB lineage: Bacteria > Verrucomicrobiota > Kiritimatiellia > RFP12 > UBA3636 > UBA3636. Next base: position 4,165 of record JAFPUX010000139.1, read on the forward strand.
CGCCCTCGGCGACGACGGTCGCGGCGAGCTCTTCGTCGATCTCCGCGTCCTCGCCGAGCTCCGCGAGCGGCTCGAAGCCCTCCTCGCCCTTGTGCGCGGCGTTGAACGCCTCGACGTAGGCGCCTTCCCACGCCTCGACGTTCTTGGCGTGCGGGGCGTAGAAGTCCTGTGCCTCCTCGTAGTCCATGCCCTTGTAGGCGCCCTCGGCGCGGCACTTGTGCGACGTGAACGGCACGTGCCAGCCGTCCGAGCCGAGGAACTGGTCGTTGGCCCAGTCCGTGAGGATCGTGCCGGGACCGCTCTCGGACACGGCGAGCCACCACATGACGCAGAGCGAGACGACGAAGATCGGGAGCGCGAGGATGCGGTTCGTGACGATCTTGTCGACGCGGTCGGAGAGCGAGAGGTTGCCCTTGCGCGGCTTCTTCACGACCGCGAGGTCCGTCACGTGCTTCACGTAGGCGTAGCGCTGGTTGGTGATGATCGACTCGGCGTCGTCGTCCAGCTCCTTCTCGCAGTCCTTCACGTGCTCGTCCATGTGCGCGAGCGTGTCCGCGTCGAGCGCGAGCTTCGCGAGGACCTTCTCGTCGCGCTCGAAGATCTTGATCGCGTACCAGCGGATCTGCGCCTTCGGGACGAGCTTCTCGATTGACTCCTCGATGTGCGCGAGCGCGTGCTCGACGCTGCCCGTGAAGACGTGCGGCGCCTCGCCGGGCTTGTGCGCGCGCGCCGCCTCGACCGCGGCATCAGCGGCCTCGCGGACGCCCTCGCCCTTGAGGGCGGAGATTTCGACGACCTGGCAGCCGAGCTCCTGCGAGAGCTTGCGCAGGTCGATCTTGTCGCCGTTCTTGCGGACGACGTCGATCATGTTCACCGCGACGACCGTCGGGATGCCGAGAGAGACGAGCTGCGTCGTGAGGTAGAGGTTGCGCTCGATGTTCGTGCCGTCGACGATGTTGAGGATCGCGTCCGGCTTCTCCTCCACGAGATACGTGCGCGCGACGACCTCCTCCAGCGAGTAGGGCGAGAGCGAGTAGATGCCGGGCAGGTCCTGGACGACGACGTCCTTGCGGTGCTTCAGGCGGCCGTCCTTCTTCTCGACCGTCACGCCGGGCCAGTTGCCGACGTACTGGTTCGAGCCGGTGAGCGCGTTGAACAGCGTGGTCTTGCCGCAGTTCGGATTGCCGGCCAATGCGAGGCGCAGGACGCGGCCCCGCTCGTCCGCGGCATTCGCCGCGGACGGCGCGGCCGCTTCTGTTTTAAGGTTATCAGTCATGGATGGTTCCTTTGTTTTGAAAATCCCGTAACGGAAATCGTTGTCGGCGTTTTCCGGCTCCAAAGGGGCCCGTCAATCCGCCGCACGGCCCCGGTCGCGGGCCCGCCCGCGACCGGCGGCCGTGCAAAGATCACGCGATTTCGATGATGTCCACGTCATCCCTGCGGAGGGAAAGCTCGTAGCCGCGGACGGTGATCTCGATGGGGTCGCCGAGGGGCGCGACCTTGCGGACATAGAGCTCGGTTCCCTTGGTGATGCCCATGTCCATGACGCGGCGCTTGAGCGCGCCCGTGCCGTGGAGCTTGACGACGACGGCGGTTTCGCCGACCTTGGTTTCGCGGAGCGTTTTCATCGGTTCGGTGGTTCGGTGGTTCGGTAGTTCGGTGGTTCGGTGGTCCTAGGGGCGTTGCGCATTGAGCATTGCGCATTACACCATGATGCGCCGGGCGAGATCCGCGCCGACGGCGACGCGGCTCTCGCCGACGGCGAGGATGACGTTGTCGTTTTCGGAGGAGATGACCGTGACGACGGCGCCCGTGACGAGTCCGAGCTCGAGCAGGTGCTGCCGGACCTTGTCGTTTCCGGAGATCTTCTGGATCTTCTCTTTTTCGCCCGTGGGGGCGAGCGCGAGCGGAATCATCTCTTTTTCCGGGTGGGTGGTGTCCGGGGAGGGGCGGCGACCCCTCCCCGTTCGTTGGCTAGAAGGAGAGCTCGACCGCGACGCCGCCGTAGAGCTGGGCGACGTGGTGGCTCGTCTCCTCGTCCACGACGTAGTGCGCGGGATGGCGGAAGTGGCCGTTGAGGTGGTCGGAGTAGGAGATGTACGGCTTCACCGAGAGGAACTCGGACGCGGCCCACTCCAGCTCGGCCGTGAGCGTCGTGTCGCGGAAGCCCCAGCAGTCGCAGCCGAGGTCGTCGGCGTTGTACTTGTTGTTGGCGAGCGTCTGCGCGGCCGAGAGCGTGAGCGCGAGGTCCGGATCCTCCTCGTCGCCGACGAGAGCGAACGTGTGCGAGAGCGAGAACGTGTAGGCCTGCCCGTGGATCGAGTCGAGCATCCACTCCGCCTCGAGCGTCGGCGAGAGGAAGACATCGGCGAGGCCGACGGACGCGTGCAGGTACTGGCAGTGGTCGTCGTCCCCGTTGCCGCCCTGGTCGTATTCGTAGGTGTAGTCGCCGCCGAGCTCGATTGCGCCGAGCGCGTCCGTGTCGACGGAACGGGAGTAGCCGAGGACGTAGTCGATCTCGGTGTTGTCCCAGGCGTCGAAGCCGTCCTCCTCCGCGACGTCGGTCGTGTTGAAGAGGCCGTCGACCTCGGCCTTGAAGCCGGCCCACTCGAGAGCGGCGGAGAGCGTGACGATCCCGTCGGTGTTGTCCGGGAGGCCGCGCGTGATCTGGCGGGAGCAGTAGTCGGCGCCGAGCGTGACGCCGGGGAGGTTGCTTTCCTCCTCGAGCGACGCGGCGGCGGGTTCGTCGGCGAACGCGGCGAGGGAGGCGGCGCAGAGCGCGGTTGCGGCGATGGTTTTCTTCATGGTTTTGTTGTTGTTTTAGGGGTGGCTAAAAAAGTTAGGTTTCGCTAACGACGCGGGACTCTACGCTTTTCCGCGAAGCAAGTCAAGCGAAAAATTAGCCGACGCTAATTTGTGCCTGCGAACACGGTTCCGCTTGACTTCCGCACGACGTTCCTCCATGCTTGTCCCGCAACCGCAACACTCCGTTTTCCATGCTCGCTTCCGGACAATGGACCGCCGAAAAGGCGCGCGCCTGGTACGACGCGCAACCGTGGCCGCTCGGCTTCAACGGCTACCCGTCCAACTGCGTGAACCGCGTCGCGATGTGGCAGAAGCACCGCCACGCCGAGGTGTTCGCGCAGATCGGGCGCGAGTTCGACCTCGCCCGGGACACCGGCTTCAACGCCGTCCGCGCCATCGTGCAGTTCGAAGTGTGGCGCGACGAACGCGCGTCCTTTCTCGCGAACCTCGACGAATATCTCGATCTCGCGGCCGCGCGCGGCCTCCGCGTGATGCTCTGTCTCGGCAACGACTGCTGCGCCCCGCGCGCCCGCTACCGCTACGCTCCCGGCGAGCAGCCCGTCGAGTGGGGATACCACTCCGGCACGAAATGGAGTCCGCATTCGGGCGATTTCCGGGAGCCCGGCTGGCAACCGCTCGACGACCCGGCCCAGGCGCCGATGTACGACGAGATGTGCGACGAACTCGCCGCGCGCCACGCGCACGATCCGCGTCTTTTCGTCTGGGACGTCTGGAACGAAATCGGCAACGGCAACCGCGGGGACCTGAGCGTCCCCGCGATGCGGCGTTTTTTCGGAATCCTCCGCGCGCGAAACGTCGACCAGCCGCTCACGGCGGACGTCTGGCGGCTCTGGGGCGGCGAACTGCATCCGGCGCCCGAAGAGGACGAAGCCCTGGCGCTTTCCGACGTCGTCACGTTCCACTGCTACTCGCCGTTCCACGAGTTCGTGCGCGCGGTCGAAGCGTTGCGCGCGAAGACGGACCGGCCGCTGATCTGCAACGAGTGGCTCAACCGCATCGAGGGCAACACGGTCGAGACGGTTCTGCCATTCCTGCGCGAACGGAAGATCGGCTCGTTCCACTGGGGTCTCATCCAGGGCTACTCGCAGACGTACGAACCGTGGGGCGCCTACTTCGAAGCGCAGAAACGCGGCGAGCGCAAGGACCTGCGCCTCTGGCAGCACGACCTCTACCGCTTCAACGGCTTCCCCTACGATCCGCGCGAAACGGACCTGTTCCGGTCGCTTGCGCCGGCCGGCCCCCGCTAGGGGCGGCGGCCGGCGGCCCAGCGGAACTGGCGGGCGGCGCCCATCAGGATGCGCATGTCGGCCTCGGTCTTCGCGCCGCGCGCGAAGATGCGTCCGAAGCCCTCCATCATGTGCGTGGCGCGCGCCTCGTCCGTGAAGCCCGTTTCGAGCAGCATCTCGCGCCAGTGCGCGAGCATCGTCTGGCGCATTTTCGAGGACGCGGGCGGCGAAACCTCCTCCTCCGGGCTCGGCAGCGGGCCGGGACCGAGCGAGGCGCGGTAGAACTCGTGGCAGAGCAGGACGACCGACTGCGCGAGGTTGAACGACGGACATTTCGGCGAGGACGGGATCTTGACGACGTGCGTGCAACGCAGCAGCTCCTCGTTCGTGAGCCCCTTGTCCTCGCGGCCGAAGACGAGCGCGACCGGCGCCGCGGCGGCGGTTTCGATCAGGCCGGGGACGGCCTCGCGCGGATCGCTCGAATGCTGCCGGTAGAGGCCGCCGCGGCGCGAGGTGCCGACGACGGCCGCGCAGTCGGCGACCGCCTCGTCGAGCGTGGCGAACGTCTTCCGCGCTTCGAGGATGCCGGTCGCGTGGACGGCCATCTGCTCGGCGAACGCCCACGTGAGATCCGGCGACGGCGCGACGAGCCGCAGTTCCGACAGGCCGCAGTTGGCCATTGCGCGGCACGCGCTGCCGACGTTTCCGCCGTAGAGCGTGCCGACCAGGACGACCTTGATGTTTTGAAGGACGGGGTTCACGGGGCTAGGCGCCCTCCCGCACGCCGGCGGCCGATTCCAGGCCGAGGAACGCACAGCGGTCGAACAGCGTTTCCGCCCGCCGCCGCACGCGGGCGGGCAGTTTCTTCTTCGCCACGCGCTTGACGAACGCCTCGCCGCCGAGCGCGAGACCTTGCACGAACCCCGCCGCGCGGTGCAGCAGCAACGCATGCAGCGATCCGGCGCGTACGGGACGTCCCTTCTCGTCCGTCTCGACGGTATCGTCCTTGTCGGACGGGAACGCGTCGACGACGGGTCCGCCGGAGGGAAGAGTCGCGGAGACGGGCGCATGGCCCTTGATCGTATCCGAGCAAACCTCCACGGCCCGATCCCAAGTTGCATCCTTCGCGCCGTACACGCGCGAAACGAGCGCGCAAAGCCCCGCTTGCGCGACCGCGTCGCCCTTGAACCCCGCGCCGTAGCCCGTCCAGTTCGAATCCTCCGCCCGCTCGACGACCGCCGCGCGGACGGGATTCAAGTGGATGTACCCCGCGACGGTCGTCAACGCGCGGAACGATCCCTCCAGAAGGATGCTCCGGAACCGCCCTTCCCAGATTGTGCCCGTGTTCTCGTGGCGGCGGTTGTAGTCCTGCGTGTAGGCTTCCTTGAACGTCTTGCAGAACTGCGACAGATCGTACATCCGCGCGCGCATCCGTGCCTTTTCGTCCTCCATCCGGTCCTCTTGATGGTTCTTCGCCCACCGCGCCCACTTCTTGAGCACGGCGTTGAACTTGGCCGGACCATACAGGGCGATCATGCGCTTTTCCAGCTCTTGGTCGGACACATCGCGCTTGCGCGGAACGCGCACGAGCAAATGGAAGTGGTTGCTCATCACGGCGTAGGTGTACACCTCGACGCCGGAAAACGCCGCCGCCCCGCGGATCATCCCCAGCAGAATGGCCTTCTCCGTCTCGTCGATGAGGAAGCGCTTCCCGCCGATCCGGCTCACCACGTGGTAGAACCCCTCGCCTTCGGCTTTGATTCTCGGTCGTCTCATGGATTGAGACACTACCACGTATTCCATGCAATTGCAAGAAATTTTTAAGGGGACAGACCCCTCAAAATGAAAGTGCCTTGTTCCGAAAGTGTTCTTTTGATATCCTCCCCGTTCGTTCCGCGAACGAGAAACCGTTCCCGTCCGTCGAGGTTCCGTGAAAGACGTTTCCCCCGAAGAAGACGCGCGCTGGATGCGCGAAGCGCTCGCCGAGGCCCGCCTCGGCGAGGGCGGAACGCGCCCCAATCCCCCCGTGGGGGCCGTTCTCGTCAAGGACGGA
>JAFPUX010000140.1 GCA_017413145.1 Kiritimatiellia bacterium
CGACGCGCGCGCCGGTGCGGCGCTTGATTTCGAGCGCGGCGTCGAGGTTGTAGCACGGCGAGAAGGGGCGGAAGCGGCGCAGCGCGAGCGGCGCGGCGAAGCGCTTCCAGAGCGGCGCGAGGACGCGCGGGACGCGGCGCCGCCAGAGCGGGTTGACGCGCAGCAGCAGGTCGAGCGGGCAGCCGCCGCGGAAGATGTCGAGCGCCCGGTCCATCGTGCCGAACGAGACCTCGACGAGGTCGAAGAGCCCTTCGGCGGCGAGCGGCGCGAGGGCGTCGGCGAGGCGGTCGACGGTAAGCGCTTCCGCATCCGGGCCGGCCTTGATCCAGACGGCGAAGGGCGGCGGCGTCGCGGCGCGGACGGCGCGGAGGACGTCCACGAGGAAGAGTCCGGGCGCGCCCCATGCGTCGCGGCGGCGGTTCGTGGCGGGGGAGAGGAACTGGTGCAGCAGGTAGCCGTGGGCGGCGTGGATCTGGACGCCGTCGAAGCCCGCGTCGCGGGCGCGCGCCGCGGCGGCCGCGAAGTCGGCGGCGACGCGGCGGATGTCGTCGGGCGACATCGCGCGGGAGGGGTTGCGGAAGTAGGGCGAGCGTCCGCCCGAGGGGGAGAGCGCGCCGGGGCGCGTCGTCTGGAGCCCCGCATGGGCGAGCTGCGCGAGGAGTCGGACGCCGGGGCGCGCGCGGCGGACCTCCGCGACGATGCGCGCCCAAACGTCGCGCTGCGTGTCGTTCCAGAGTCCGGCCTGGCGCGGCTGCATCGCCCGGCCGTTGGGCGACACCGCCACGAAGCCGGTGACGACCGTCGGCGCGGAGAGCGCGGCGTAGAGCGGTACGGCGAGCGCCGGGTCGGGCACGCCGTCCGCGTCGGCGAAGTTCTCCAGCGTGGCGGAGCGGGTCAGGGGGAGCATGGGCGGGAACAGTTGAAAGGGTAAAGTCAAAAGTTGGAGGTGTGAACGTGAGCTTCGACGGGAGGAGGCTCCGCCTCCCCCGAACCCCCTCCGGGCGGCGCGGGCTCTGCGCTTTCCGCGGCCTCCGCGTGGGAATCGGACTCTACGCTCTTTGCGTGTCGGGGCGGCGCGGGGACGAGCAGGGCGGCGTAGAACCGGTGCGCGATGGTATCGGTGCGAGCCATTTCCTCTGCGATTTCATCCCATATCCGTTCCCTTGTTTCCGTGTCTTCCGGACAGTCGCCGAGTTCGCCGCAGGCTTCGTCGGCGGATTCGACCATCGCCCAGACCTGCCGCGCCTGACATCGGAACAGCGCGCCGGCGAGCTGCGCCAGGTTGGTCGACGCGTTCGCGACGTCCTCGTCTTCGCCGGCCGCCTTGAGTTGCGCGAGGGCCGCTTCGATTTCGGGCAGAAGCGAAGCGTCCATCCGGCGGACTTCGGCGGCGATGCCCGGGGACAGGAGCGAGGCGGGCGCGTTCGTGGCGGGGTCGGCGGCGGCGGCGAGCGCCGCGGCCGCAAGGACGAAGGACAAGGGACGAAGGAAGGCGAAGCGGGGCATGAGGAGGTAAGAGGTTAGAGGTTAGAGGTAAGAGGTTAGTGGTTGGGAATGTTCACAAATCTCAATTGTTCACCATTGTCCACAAATCACAAAGCCAAATTCACAACTCCGCGAACTCCGCGGACTCCGCGTGAGGTTCAACGGGAGGAGGCTTCGCCTCCCCCGAACCCCCTCCGGGGAGAAGGGGCTCTGCGCTTTCCGCGGCCTCGATGGCGGATCGGTCGAGCAGGCGGTGCGTGTAGACCCGAGAAACGGCGTTCGAATCGTAGCGGATTCCGAGCCAGCAGCGACCTTCGCTGTAGACGCTCGCGGGCCGGCGTCCGTAGTAGTGGATCGTCTCCTGCGTTTTCGTTTGCCGCGAGAAGCGGGGCGGTCCGATCCGCTCTTCCTGTGCCGGCCGTTCCGAACCGAGCGCGATCCGCAGCGGATCCATGGTTTGCATGATCGTCCGGTCCGATGGCACGCCGGTTTCTGTTTTGGGTTCCTTGGAAAACGGGGCGCAGGCGATCCGGACGGCGACGAAGGCCGCGGTCAGCCCCCAGTCGACATGCGGCGGTTTGTCCGCGCCGGTGATTTGCTTCACGACCGTCTGCGCCGGAACGAAGTTCGTCGACGCCAGGACCGACCGGACGAAGTCTTCCGGATACAGGGCAGGGTCGTCGCCCGGAAGCGCGTTTCCGGCTTCGTCCGTTCCCGGCGTCCTCCACCGGGCCGGCGTGGCGACGATCCGGGAAAGCGCCCCGTTGGTGAAGACGGCGCAGTAGCGGCGGTGTGCATCGGGTAGCCATCCTTCGAAGCAAACGTCGTCCTCATCCCCGATCCGCGCGCTGAACAGGTGGTGGCAGTCGTACAGCTTCGGCAGCGCGTCGCGAAGCGCTTCGCCCGGGATCGGCGCGGTCGTGGCGGGGTCGGCGGCGGCGGCGAGCGCCGAAGCCGCAAGGACGAAGGACAAGGGACGAAGGAAGGCGAAGCGGGGCATGAGGAGGTAAGGAGGTTAGAGGTTAGAGGTAAGAGGTAAGAGGTAAGTGGTTGGGAATGTTCACAAATCTCAATTGTTCACAATTGTCCACAAATCACAAAGCCAAATTCACAACTCCGCGAACTCCGCGGACTCCGCGTGAGATGCAGACACCGCAGACTCCGCGTGGGGGGTGTGCTTCGCGAACCTCCGCGTGGCGGAGAGGACGGCGGCGATGTTGGCGGCGCGGTCGGGGAAGGCGTGGGGGTC
>JAFPUX010000141.1 GCA_017413145.1 Kiritimatiellia bacterium
CGACGTGTCGGTCGCCTTTGGCGGGCCGCCCGTGCTCCAGGACGTCCGCCGCAACGTCGAGGCGGGCGACCGCGCGTGCGGCACCGGCCGCAACGGCGAGGGCCAGAGCACGCTCCGCAAGGTCATGGCCGGGATCCTGGAGCCCGACGCCGGCGAGGTCGTCCGCTCCGAGGGCCTCCGCGCGGCGTATCTCTCGCAGGACGTCCCCGCGGACGAGCCCGGCACCGCCGCGGAGGTCGCCGGCGGGACCGCCGCCGCGCGCCGCTTCCTCACGCAGCTGGGCGTCCCGGCCGACGTCCCCTTCTCGACGCTCTCCGGCGGCCAGCGCCGCCGCGCCAAGCTCGCCGCCGCGCTCGCGCCCGAACCGGACCTGCTGCTCCTGGACGAGCCCACGAACCACCTCGACGTCGAGTCGATCGAATGGCTCGAGACGTTCCTCTCCCGCGCCCGGCTGGCGTGCGTCTTCGTCACGCACGACCGCGCGTTCCTGCGCCGCGTCTCGCGGCGCGTCTTCGACCTCGACCGCGGCCGGCTCTCCGGCTGGAACTGCGACTGGCCGACGTTCCTGCGCCGCAAGGACGAGCTCCTCGCGCAGGAGGAGCGCGCTTGGGAGAAGAAGGCCGTCAAACTGCGCCAGGAGGAGCACTGGATCGTCCACGGCGTGACCGCCCGCCGTTCGCGCAACATGGGCCGCGTGGAGGCGCTCCTGAAGCTCCGCGCCGAGATCGCCGAGCGCCGCGCCCGCGCCGGCTCGGCGAAGCTGTCGGTCGGCGCCGGCGCGATGTCGGGCGAGATCGTCGTCAAGGCCGAGGGCGCCACGTTCGCGTGGCCCGGCGCCGCCGCGCCGGTCGTCGAGGGCCTCGACGCGCTCGTCCTGCGCGGCGAGCGCGTCGGCGTGCTCGGCCCCAACGGCTCGGGCAAGACGACGCTCCTGCGGCTGCTCCTCGGCGAGCTCGCGCCGCTGGCCGGCCGCATCGCGCTCGGCGCGCGCGTGAAACCCGTCTTCCTCGACCAGCTCCGCGGCGCGCTCGACCCCGCGAAGAGCGTCGTCGAGAACGTCGCCGAGGGGCGCGACCAGGTCGTCGTGGACGGCGTCGCGCGCCACGTGCTCGGCTACCTGCAGGACTTCCTCTTCGCGCCGGACCGCGCGCGGACGCCGGTCGGGGCGCTCTCCGGCGGCGAGAAGGCGCGCCTGCTGCTCGCGAAGCTCTTCCTGCAGCCGGGCAACCTGCTCGTGTTGGACGAGCCGACGAACGACCTCGACGTCGAGACGCTCGAACTGCTGGAGGAGCAGCTGCTCGCCTACAAGGGGACAATCCTGATCGTGAGCCACGACCGCGACTTCCTCGACCACGTCGTCACGTCGAGCCTCGTCCTGCTTGGCGGCGGCCGCGTCCATTTCTGCCCCGGCGGCTACGCCGACTGGGCGCGCGAGCGCGCCGCGGTCCTGGCGGACCGCAGCCGCGAGTCGAACGTTGAAAGTTCAAAGTGTAAAGTCGACGACCGGGAACCGGCGAACCACCGAACCGCCGAACCCGCGAATGCCGAGGCGCCGCGCCGGGCGCGGCGCCTCGGCTTCAACGAGAAGCGCGAACTGGCGGCACTGCCGGCGGCGATCGAGGCGCTGGAGGCGGAAATCGCCGGCATCGAGGCCGCGCTCGCGGACGGCACCGCCTACGCCCACGACGCGAAGAAGGCCGCCGCGGACGCGGCGCGCCTCCCCGCCGCCCGCGCGGAGCTGGAAGCGAAGCTCGAGCGCTGGATGGAGCTCTCCGAGCCCTGACGCCGTCCGTCCGTCGGGCGGTTTGAACCGCGCGAAACGGCCCGCGGAAAACGCTGGACACGTTCCGGCGGACGTGATATCATTGCGTCCACTTGCCCTCTTTTTCGCGAACCGGCCCCTCCGCCCCCTCCCTCCGAAGGACCCCCGACACCTCTCCGTCTTCTGCTTTCCCCGCGCGTTTTCACGCGGGCGCGGACGCAAACCCAACTCTCGCGCGCGTTACCCGCCCCCTCCACTTCCCACCTCCCACCTCTCACCTCTAACCTCCCACCTCTTCCCATGTCTCCGCCTCCCAGCTGCCACGTCGTCGCCGGTCCGAACGGATCCGGCAAATCGACGGTCGCGCTGCGCTACCTGCCGCAGTGGGCGGGAGACCTCCCCGTTCCGCCGGACCTGTGGGACCGCCTCGCCGCCGACGCCCGCGCCCGCCTCGCCGACGACCTGCTCTACGTCGAAGAAGCCCGCCGCACGGCGCGCGCCGCGAATGCGCAAAAGAGACCATGAGGACCATGGCGACGATGGCGACAACGGGGACCATGGCGACCATGGAGACCCTGAGGACGACGGGGACCTTGGCGACAAGGCCCGGTCCCCAAGGTCCCCAAAGTCCCCAGCGTCTCCGCCCCGCTCCCTCCATCATCCTTCCCCACGGCGGCTATCACAAACTCCTGACCTACCGGAAGAGCGACGTCATCTACAACGGAACCGTGGTCTTCACGCAACGCTTCCTTTCCCGCGGCGACCGGACGGTCGACCAGATGGTCCAGGCCGCGCGGTCCGGCAAGCAGAACATCGTCGAGGGCAGCGAAGCCGCCGGCGCGAGCAAGGAGACCGAGCTCAAGCTCACGAACGTCGCGAAAGCGAGTCTCGAAGAACTGCTCGAGGACTACCTCGACTATCTCAAGACGCACGGCTTCGAGGTCTGGGAAAAGGATTCGGAGAAGGGCCGTGCCGCGCGCGAGCTCGGGAAGACGGCGGATCCCGAAACGTGGGACCGCCTGTTCCGCGAAAAGCCGGACGAGACGGTCGCCAACCTCCAGGTCTCGCTGATCCGGCAGTGCACCTACCTGCTGGCCAAGCAGATCCGGCACCTCGAGGAAGACTTCGCGAACCACGGCGGCATCCGCGAACGGATGCACGCCGCCCGGACCGCGACCCGCGGCGCGAACTGGGAAGCGGCGCTTGCCGACTGGCTCGGCGCCGCCGACTCCGCCGAAGAACTCGCGCGCCGCGTCGCGGAGGGCCGCGATGCCATCCGCCGGATCGAATGGCGCGAACTGCACAAGAAAGGCTGGGTGTGATGGGGACCATGGCGACAACGGGGACCATGGCGACCATGGAGACCATGAGGACGACGGGGACCTTGGCGACAAGGCCCGCTCCCCAAGGTCCCCACCGTCCCCAAAGTCCCCACTGTCTCCAAGGTCCCCACCGTCCCCAAGGTCCCCTCAATGCCGGCGAACAGGAGAAGGAAGCGGCATGTGCAAATTTTGCACAAAACCTCCCCGAACGTTGCTCTCCCCGCCGCAAGATCGGCTTCGGGCCCGATGCGGCCAAGTCGCGTGGGGCAACCTCGCGTTCGCGTGGATGATGGGCACCCCTTTCAACCTCTTCACCCCTTTCAACCCCTTCAACCTCTCACCTCTCACCTCTCACCTCTAACCTTTAAACTGCACCCTCCCCTCCGGAGATCCCCCGCCATGAAAAAGTCCCTCCTTCCCCTCGCGCTCGTCCTCGCCCTCGCGCTCCCCGCAAAGGCCGAGACTCTCGACACGTCGTGGTTTGCGAAGAAGATTGATATTACCGCGACCGGTTACACCGGTTCAACGACGCTCGCGAACTTCCCGATGCTCGTCCGGCTCTCCAAGGCTTCCGGGTTCGACTTTTCGGACTTCACGGATCCTGCCGCCGAATTGCGATTCGCGGATGCTTCCGGCAACAATCTCGACTTTGAAATCGAAGTCTGGGATTCCGCTTCTGAAACGGCTTTGGTCTGGGTTTCCGTTCCGTCCCTTTCCGGTACGGCAACGAAGATTACGGCCTTCTTCATGCCGTCTGAGACTTCGGGACTGCCAACCATCTATCCGACGAACGTCTGGACCAGCGCCGGATATATTGGCGTCTGGCATCTCGACTCGAAGAACGCAAACGAGGAGTATGAGGATGCATCCGGGGTGTCTGGTCCGATTGGACGGCTTGATACGCATCTTAATGTTACCGGAAAAACCTATGCCGATCCCACTTCCGCCACGACAACCGACTACGCAATCGGAAGTTACATCGCGAACAATACCGCAGGTCTCTACTTGCCGGCCATCCGTACCGCGAACTGGGACTTCGGCCCAACGGGTCTTTCTTTCGAGTTTTGGGAAATTCCCGGTGGGGACTGGCCGTTGTTTTTCTCCAATCAGAGCGCGCTCAATACGTCAACCGGATTCGGCGTGGCGCCTGCGCCGAATAAATTTGCTTATTCTATGAACGGAATCGGAGTAAAACCCGCCAACAGCAACAACAACGGACTCCGCCAAGCCGAGTATTGGTGGGGGACAGCGGCACCGCTTTCAAACTACAAAACGCACTGGCGCCACGTTTCTCTAGTCTGGAAGGCCGAAAACAGTTCTTCAAACGGCGGGCGTTTCGTTGGGTGGCCTCAAGATGGAGTCTACGTTAACAGCGAACACTTCTATGGTAATAACAGCGCACCCGTAACGACCTACGCCGCCACGCTGGCCAATGGCTTCAAGTGGGACACCGACGGTATGTATGTCCAATGGGCGACTTCTGGCACAGGGTTCACCACGAAATTCGACGAATTGCGCATCCGCGCCGTCGAAACGAAACCGGATTGGGCGCGTGCGAACTATGACACGCAGAACAAGGATGTGTCGTTTTTGACTTACGGCGCTGTCGAGAACGTTGCGGTGGTGACGTGGGATGTGGGGACGAACGGCGGAACGATGGTCGTCGACGGAAATACGGTTTCGACATCCGTGATGACCAAAGTTCCCTCGGACGGAATACTGGTCACGCCTGGTACTCCTTCCAAGGATAACGCGTTTTTTGTCGGCTGGAACACAGCTGCGGCCGCAACCGACGGCCTGACGCTCGATAACGTCTCCGTTTCGGACAATACGACTCTCTACGCGATCTTCGCCGATTCGCTCGTCTGTTGGTTCGACGAAGACGGGACAACGGCGCTCAATCCCGCGACAACCGGTTGCGCGGCCGGCGCGCGTCCGACGCGCGACGATCCCGTGAAACCGAACACGCTCTACGATCGCTACACTTTCCAGGGCTGGACGCCGGTCGCGGGCGGTCCGACCAACGCGACGGCCGAACTGCCGGTGGTCGTCGCCGGCTCCGAGGTTTCCTACAAGGCCGTCTATTCCGTGGAGCATTCCGACAAGCCGGCCTTGTCGTTCGTCGGCGTCCGCGACGGCGTCGTTCTGACGGTTGACGAATACGACGGAAACTCCACGCTCAAGAACTTTCCTGTTCTCGTCCGGATTTCCGAGAGCGGAATCGACGGCTTCCATTACGCCGACATGCGGTCGTCCGCCGACGGCGCAGACCTCCTGTTCCTCGATTCGGACGGCAACGGCCTTCCGTTCGAAATCGACACGTGGGAGACGAACGGCACATCGCTCGTCTGGGTGACGCTTCCCGAATTGCGCGCTGGAACGCAGTTCTTCATGGGCTGGGATTCGGCCGCGACCGGCAAAGATGTCTGCGATGACAATTCGTGGACGGACTACACGGGCGTCTGGCACATGAACGATCCTGGCGATGCCTATGCCTCGGTGGCCGACTCGACGACGAATGCACTCGACGGAACGGCCGTCGCGTCTTCCCAGTCCAAGTCGGACGGAAAAATCGGCAAGGCCCGTCTTATCACGACCTACAAAGAGAACAAAGCCGGGCAGCCCTACGATTCGGGCGTGACGGTCGATTTTTCGGGCAATCCGGCCAAAATCGCAGCCGTGGATGCGCTCGTACCGGAGTTCACCGCGTCGTTCTGGGTCCGGCCACAGAGCGCGGCGCAGTGGTGGTATTTCATTTCGCGGAAAACGGCCGACAAGGAACCGGGATGGGGTTTCCAGAATGGCAGCAACACCGGAAATGATGGCACCGCCAATTTCAATTCGTTCCGCGCCTACGGAAACGAAGAAGACGATGCCGCTTGTTTGAAGTTCTTCGGAATTCCCGCCCTTTCGCAATCGTCGTGGACGAAATTCGACGCGGTTTGGAAGAGGAATGGACAATTCCTGTTCTATACGAACGGCGTGGCGGCCGCTACGGGGGACCTGGTCAACCCGGCGGCCAATCCCGTCGGTCTCACGAAGCTTTCGCTCGGCGGCGCCATGGCTCCCTTGTTCGCAACCAACAAGAACGGCTGCGGCGTCTACGGCGACATGGACGAAATCCGCTTGCGCCGCGGCGCCGTGAGCGCCGATTGGGCGAAGGCCGATTACGACACGCAGACGAGCGGAACGTTCCTCTCGGCCGGGGAGGTCGCGTGCGACGAACTGCTCGGCGCGTTTTCCGTGAAGCAGGAGCGGCCTACGAGCGCCGTCGCCACAATGGCGGTCTACCTGCTGGGCGGCGCCGACTGGGCGGACGTAAAGGTCGAAGTCGCCGCGGACGCCGGTTTTTCGGATGTTCTCCAGACCTTCGAGCATACGGTCGATCGGACCGACGCGCGTCCTCTCTCCATCACAGGCCTCGAGCAGGGGACGACCTATTACGCCCGAGCGTCGGTTTCCAACAATCTTGACACCGTCCTCGAATTCGCTCCCGTTTCCTTCACGACGCCGGTTCCGGGGCGGCCCGAGGGGGAGGGGTATCTTTCGGCGGTCGGTTGCACGACGCTTTCGGCGGAACTCGTCCTTTCGTCCTATGGATTGGGCGCCGATTCCGCGACGGTTACGCTGGAAGCGTCCGAGAGCGACGCTTTTTCGACCATCGCCGCAACGGCGACGGCTGGCGCGAACCTGGGCAAGACGATCGTATCCCTTTCCGGCTTGGCGGAAAACACGCCGTACTACCTACGGTTCGTCGTGCGGAACGAGTGGAACGTGGCGACGAACGTTCCGCTTCCGGCGGTCGTCACGAAACCGCTTCCGTTCGCGGTGGATGGCGTCTCCTACGCCCCGAACGGCGATGCGATCGACTTTGCGCTGGAGGTCGCCGACGTCTACGACGGCGCGACCTGCACGGCGACGCTTTCCTACAACGGCGTCTCCGTCGAGCGTTCGTTCTCCGCCGCGGGCAACGTCGCGTGGACCGGCGTTTCAGCGGCGTCCGGTCCGGCGACCGCGACGGTCGTCGTCACGACGACCTCGAGCGGCCGGCCGTTCTCGAAAACGTGGACGGTTCCCGTCGATCCGGGAACGTCCGCAACCGTGGTTCCGGACGTGGCGGTGCACGCCTCCGCTGTCAACGCATTGTGGCTGAAACCCGGCGACCGGGCGGTCCTGCCCGAAATCGAAGGCCCTGTGTCCTACCAGGTGCTCAACGATCGGTTCGCGTCGCTCGACGGAAACATCCTTCTCGCCCTCGAGCCCGGCATCGTCGGCGTCCGGTGCGTAGATGCCAACTTCGTGACGAACGTGATGGGCGTCGTGATCCTGCCCGACGCGATCAGGAGCGGGTCGATCTATGTCTTCGACGAGACGAATCACGGGAACAATAACAACGCCTACAGCTGGTCGAATCCGAATTGCTGGCGCAAGGTCGGGAGCGCCACGAACGATTCGTTCCCGCAGAATGCGGACGACATCGCGATCCTGCCGTTCTACTCGAAAACCTACGGCTTTGTCCGGCATCGTTCGGACATCACGATCGGCGGCCTCTACGCCGGCATGATCCTTCCGAATGTCAACTTCGACTGCACCTTGGAGCGCTACAAGGACGACCCCACGCGAACCGTCACGTTCCGGCGCACGGACGGCAAGCCGGTCCGCGTCCAAGTCTGCCCGAACGGCGAAGGCAACAAATACAGCCGGATTCGCCTCGGCGGTTGGCCCATCGACGTCGTCTGGGCCAGCGACGCCGAAATCGACTGCGCCTCGTCCGAAACGGATTCGTCGCGTTGTCGCGGCTTCTTCGACGTCCAAGAGACCACGCCCGTCTCCACGAACACGCTCCAGAACGTCACGCTGACGATTTCGGGCCTGTCCGGTTACGCCATCTACGGGAAAGGATGCACCGCTCTTCTCGCAGGTGTCTGGAAGGGAACGGGCGAAATCGTGAAAAAGGGGCAAGGCGGCATCGCTTTCAACGGTGACTTCTCCGGTTTCACCGGCACGGTCCGCGAGATGTCCGGTCCGAATCTCGGCGAGTTGAAGGCGCCCGCCGCTGGCGTTCTGATGCGCGCGGCCGGCGCTTCGAACGTGATGGCGCACGTTTACGGCTGGGCTCCCTACACCCCTGGCACCGGCGCGCTGAGCGGCTACAACGGCCTGAGTCGCGGGACGCTCGGGACCGGTGCTCACGCCGTGGCGCCCGAGCTCGGCGCGCAGGGGCCGGCCAAGGGTCTGTATTTGCACGGCGGCGCCTACCGCGCAAACAACATTGCAAGCAACGCGTGGGGTGTCGGCGTTGCGGACGAGAAGGCGTTCGACGTCCTTTCGGTCGGTGCGGGATTGAGCCTCGTTTCCATGGAGAAATGCGGCGGCAACGCGAGCGGCTATCCCATCAACGCCATCACCGCGAAGACGCTCATTCAGACCGACCGGGGCACGCTCGCGGTCGCCGACCCTTCCTGCACCGCCTCGCCGGCGACGGTCGAAACGAACAGCCTGTTCCGAGTCCTCGACTGGACGGACCACCTCGTCGGCGAACCGGGCGACAACCAGGCGACGGACGTCTACCCGATCGTCCCGTGGATGCTCGTGAACCGGGACACCTCGTTCAACACCGCAAATTTCGCCGCGTTCGACGGGACGGGACGCCTCGTCCAACCATATTGGGTGAACAGGGAAATCGACGAAATCTTGAGCACGAACTCGAACGCCTACGTGAGCGGGAAATACCTCAACCGCAATGCCGCCACGAAGCCGAATATCGTCGTCCAGTCGCTCTTCCTGCAGAACTCGGGTTACAAGTATCTCGGCGCGGGACGCACGCTCACGATCACGTCCGGCGGTCTTATCCTGCACAACGCTGGCACGGCGATCGGCCAGTCGGGGCGCAACGACAACGGTAAACTCGTTCTCGGCGACGCGACGCACCCGGCCTACGTCTGGGCGAAGTCCCGCCAAGGCGCCGCAAACGAAATCTGGGCCGAGACGACCGCCACAGGCGGCTTCGTGAAAACCCATCCCGGTAACCTGATCCTCGGCGGCCCGCAGACGAACATCGCGGTCGAAATCACGGTGAACGCCGGCTCGCTCCAGCTCGGCAACGAGTCGAAGGACTGCGAACTCGCGTCGGATCTCCCAATTCGCGTGTGCGCGGGAGCCACACTTTCGCTGCCCTATGCCGACACGCTCGAGGCGAATCCGATCAAGCTCGACGGCTCCGCGAAGGCGTTTGGCAAAGTGGCCCTTCCCGTGGACCAGAAGTGCGCCTCGCTCTCCGTGCGCGACGTGTTCGAGTCCGATGAGTGGACGGAGCTGCCTGACGGCACCTACGGAGCGACCGGGTCCGGCGCGGAATTTGAGCGCGACGACCTCTTCACGGGGCCGGGCGTCCTCACGGTCGGCGTGCTGGCCGACGTGACCTTCACGGTTCCCATGCCGCTGCCGGAGCACGTTTCGCTCGTCTCCGTGACGACGAACGGCGTCGAGATCGCCGGCGCCGATGGCGATTTCACGGTGCGGTCCGGAACGCAGGTCGCCGTGACGTTCGCCGCCGACTTCGGCTACCGGCTCGTCGGCGATGCGGAGGTCTCCGTGACGGTGAACGGCGACACGACGCTCGACAGCGCCTTGATCCCGACCGCGGAAATCATCCCCGTCTACGATCTGACGATCTCCGGGCTGCCGGAGAACGTTTCGCTCGTCTCCGTGACGACGAACGGCGTCGCGGTTCCCCTCGCGAACGGCGTCTACCGCGTCTTCGACGGCGACACCGTCGTCGTGACCGTGGCCGCCGCCTCCGGCTACGTGCTCTCGAGTTCCGGCGAGGTCTCCGTGGTCCTCGGCGCGGACACGGAGCTGGCGGCCTCCGACTTCCCGACGGCGATCTCGCCGACCTCGGCGCTCACGATCAACGAAATCATGGCGTCGAACCCGTCCGCCGACAAGGGCGGCCTCACGAACGCGCTGGGCGTCGCCGAGATGGACTGGATCGAAATCGCCAACGCGTCGGGCGAGGACATCGACATCACGGGATGGTTCCTCTCCGACAACGCCAACCCGGGCAAGGAAACGAAGGCGACGATCCTCGGGCGCTGCGTCGTGCCCGCCAAGGGCTACAAGATCGTCTGGCTCGACAAGACGCACGTCACTCCGGCCGAATTCGGGGCGGACGAGGCCTTCGCCGTGCTGAAGCTCTCCTCCGACGGCGACCTGATCCAGCTCGCCGACGCCGGAACGAACGTCGTCCAGGCGATCGATTTTAGCACGAAGCGGCAGATCAAGGGATACTCCTACGGCCCGCTCGCGGAGACGTCCGGCGGGACGCTCGTCCCCGGCTCCGGCCCGTGCGTCTACATGAAGACGGCCACGCCCGGCGCCCCGAACGTCCAAGTCGGCTACGGCGACTTCACGCCCGCGGTGACGTTCTCCGAGCCGCACGGCTACAAGACCGCCGCGTTCGACCTGACGCTCGGCCGCGCCGACGACACGAACCGGACGGACGGCATCTACTACACGCTCGACGGCTCGTCGCCCACGACGGCCTCGACGCCCTACACGGGCCCGATCGCGATTTCGAAGACGACCGTCGTCCGCGCCGCCGTGCCGGTCCCGGGCGCCGTCCTGCAGTACGACACCTCGGCGACCTACATCTTCCTGGACGACGTCCTCGAACCGGCCCGCTCGACGACCGCGCCGGCGGCCGCCGCCGCGCTCGGATTCCCGGACAGCGGCGCCGTGAACGGCCAGGCGATGCGCTACGGCATGGACCAGGCCATCGTGACGGGCACCGACCGCGACCGCCTGCTGCGCGGCTTCACGAACTCGATCGCGACGATCTCGATCGTGACCGACGCGGCGAACCTCTTCAACAGCTCGACCGGCATCTACGTGAATCCGAAGGGCGAGGGCGAGGCCTGGGAGCGGCAGATCCTGCTCGAAGGGTTCGACCCGACGGGCGCGGGCGCGGACTTCGCGCAGCCCGCCGGCATCCGCATCCGCGGCGGAAACAGCCGCAAGAGCGACCACCCGAAGCACTCGCTGCGCCTCTTCTTCCGCAGCTCCTACGGCGCGAGCAGCCTCGCGGAGAAGATGTTCCCCGGCGAGCCGCTTTCGCCCAACGGCGAGGGCAAGATGAAGGAGGAGATCGGCGAATACGACAAGCTGGACCTGCGGACCTCCCAGAACCTTTCGTGGGCGAACGAGGGCAGCAACAACGACACGTTCGTCACGGAGGTGTTCTCGCGCGATTCCCAGCGCGACCTGGGGCAGCCCTACACGCGCAGCCGCTACTACAACGTCTTCCTCAACGGCCAGTACTGGGGCCTCTACCAGACGCAGGAGCGCGGCGACGAGCACTTCGCCGAGGCCTATCTCGGCGGAGACTCGCTGCAATACGACCTCATCAAGACGGCGTCCACCTTCACGGGGGGGAACAATCCCTCGTACTACATCGAGTGCAACGAGGGCACGTGGGACGCCTGGAGCAACCTCTGGGAGATCGCGAAGCAGGGCTTCTCCGGGCAGAACGAGGGCAACTACAACCGGGTCCGCGGCCTCGACGCCAACGGCGACCCCGACCCGGGCCTTCCGGTCCTGCTCAACGTCGAGAACCTGATGTGCTACATGCTCGTGTCGCACTACGTCGTGGACCAGGACGGGCCGACCTCGCCCTTCAGTTCCATCGACAAGGGCCACGCCAACAACTTCTACGCGCTGCGCAACCGCGACGACGCCGGCACCGTGAAGGGCTTCGTCTTCCTGCGGCACGACGCGGAAGTGTCGATGGGCCAGAACGGCAACACCCAGGCGGGCGCCGATCCGACGTTCTGGGGCACGGAGGTGCAAACCGTGCCGCCCGTGGGCAGCCCCGATCTGTCCGGCCTCGGCAACATGAAGTTCCGCACGCTTCCCTACTTCACGCCGGCGGAGCTGCACTACCTGCTGATGCAGAACCCCGACTACAAGCGCGCCTACGCCGACTTGTTCTACAAGGAGTGCCTGCGCGAGGGCGGCGCGCTCACGGTCGAGAAGTCCGCCGAGCGCTACCAGAACCGCATGGCCGAGATCGACGACGCCATCGTCTGCGAAGCCGCGCGCTGGGGCCAGAGCAAGACCCGCACCACGTGGCTGGGCGCCTGCTCCACGTCGGAGAAGTTCATCACGAACCGCCTCGACAACATGAAGAGCCAGTACCAGACGGCCCTCTGGTATCCCTCCATCGACCCGCCGACCGTCGAGAACGCGACCGGCGTCCGCTACTTCGACGGCGGCGAAGTCCCCTACGGCGAGCTGGTCTACCTCTCGAGCACCGTCGCCGGCGGCACGATCTACTACACGACGAACGGGATCGCCGATCCGATCGATGCGGAGGCGACCGTCTACACGGGCGCCTTCCCGATTCCGGACACGGGCTTCACGGTTCGCGCCCGCGTCCTCAAGGACGGCGAGTGGTCGGCGCTCGAGGAAGTCGCGCTCGAAGCGGACGTCCCGAACGACCAGCGGTACGGCATCCGCATCGCGGAGATCATGAGCATGCCGCCCACCCCGCCGGGCGACCCCGCCGGCGAGTTCATCACGCTCACCAACGTCCTCGGCCGGGCCGTCCAGTTGAAGGGGCTCTCCATCTGGAGCGAAAAGGCCAACGTCGAGCTTGTCAAACTCACCGAAATCACCAATGAGGTAGAACTTGCGGCCGGCGGGACGATCACGCTCACCTCCTCGAGCTGGATCGGCAGCGCCAAATTGAAGAACGACCCCATCTTCGTGGTGCTTCGGGATTTAAACGGCAAGCGCATCCAGAATGCCTACGTCGATCCCAAGACGTGGTTCCCGACGGGCGAATACGACGAAAAGGGCAATGAAATCTTCGCCTGCAACAAGACCGGCCGCTGGTTCATCGCGACCGAATTCCTGGGCGACGCCGAGGAAGGCGGCGCCGCGGGCGGCGAAGTGACATTGGAATCCCAATGGATGCCTTCGCCCGCCGCCGACGTCTACCCGATTTCCTGGGAGCTCGTCGTCGACGGCGCTACGAACGCCGTCGCCAATCCGGAGACGTACACGGCCGAGGATCTGCCTTTGGCGCTTCTGCCCGCGGGCTGCGAGGGCTGGACGTTCCTCGGGTGGACGAACCGCTTCAGCGCCCTGCCCACGAACGAGATCCCCGTCGGTGCCGAAGGCGCCGTCACCAACTGGGCGACCTGGAGCCGGAACGCCTACACGGTCACGTGGAACTTCAAGGCCGCCGACGGCACCGACACGTCCGACACGACGACCGTCTACTTGGGCGAGACGCCGTCCCGCTCCGCGCCCGCGGACTATAG
The DNA here is from genome assembly GCA_017413145.1 of Kiritimatiellia bacterium. GTDB lineage: Bacteria > Verrucomicrobiota > Kiritimatiellia > RFP12 > UBA3636 > UBA3636. Next base: position 13,410 of record JAFPUX010000141.1, read on the forward strand.
CGTGGAAGGAACGGTCTACCAGTTCGTCGCGTGGACGCCCGATCCGGAACCCTACGACGGCGATCCGGCCGCCTACACGGCGACCTACGCCGCCGCCAAGGCGATGGCGGTCACGGTCGCGGCGGGCGAGCCGCCGGTCCCGTCGACGAACTACTTCGGCTCGGTGCAGGCGGCGCTCGATTCGGCCGCGGGCGCGGACCCGGCGGTCGAGAGGGTCGTCCTGCTCGAAGACGTCGCGGAGACCGTCACGGTCACGAACGCGGTCGCGCTCGACCTGGGCGGCAAGACGCTGGCGGGCGACGTCACGAACGGCGTCTCGGGCGCCACGGTCTCGGGCGGAACGGTTTCGGGCGACGTCGTCGCGACCGCCGGCACGCTCGCGATCTCGGGCGGGACGTACGGCGGTTCGCTCGTGACGAACGGCACCGGCTCGATCTCGATCACGGGCGGCCACTTCGCGGCCGACCCGTCCGAGTTCGTCGCGGCCGGCTACTACGCCGCGCCCGCGGCGTCCGGCTACGACGTCCTGCCGCGGAAGAGCATCTTCGGGACGACGGTCACGGTGGCCGACGCCGGCGTCTACGACGGCACCGGCAAGGAGCCAGCCGTCACGGTCGCGACGAACGGCACGGCGATCGCCGCGGCGGACGGCTACACGGTCACCTACGCGGACAACGTGAACGCCGGCACGGCGACGGTCACGGTCGTCGGCACCGGCGCGTGGACGGGCGAAACGAACGTGACGTTCGCGATCGCGAAGCGCGCGATCACGATCACGGCGGACGACGCCGAGACGGTCACGGGCAATCCCGACCCGGCGTTCTCCGCGCGCGTCACGTCCGGTTCGGTGGCCGACGGCCAGGACTGCGCCCTTTCGTGCACGCTTGACGGCACGTCCATCGTCCCGGCCGCCACGATCACGGCGGGCGGAACCGACGTGACGGCGAACTACGACGTCACGGCCGTGAACGGCACGCTGACGGTCGTCGCGGCCGCGGCGTTCGTGGACGGAACCTACTACGCGACGGTCGAAGCGGCCGCCGCGGCCGCGCTCGTGTCCGGCGAGACCGTGACGGTCGTGGCCGACAGCGCCGAGGACGTCACGATCGGCGTCGGGCAGACGCTCGTCGTCGAAAACGGGACCGGCACGTTCACGGGCCGCGTCCTGCCGGGCGACGGGGCGTTCGTGACGGCCTCCACGGACGGGGGCGGGACGACGACCTACGCCGGCAAGCAGATCACCGAATGGCTCGTCGAGCCCACCGCCGCCGTCACGGTCACCGAGGCCGGCGCCGACGTGAGCGACGTCCCGGCCAAGGTCGCGGCCGCGATGCTCGCCGTCACCAACAATCCCGCCGTCAACCGCGCGGACAACACGGACAAGCTCGATATCCTCGACCGCATCGACGTGAAACCGACGCGGATCGACACCGCCGCGGGCGGCGCCGTCTTCGCCGCCGCGTTCGACGTGGCGCCGACCGCCCAGGCCGGGAAGTCCGTCGCGGGCGAAACGCTCGTCGTGCGCCTCCCGGTCGACGCGGATGCGACGCAGCTCGCCGGCATCGTCCGGCACGAGGGCGCCTTCTTCGGGACGTATCCGGTCGCGACGGAGACGGTCTACGGGACGCCCTTCAAGTTCATCGAGGTGACCGCCTCGGTCTTCAGCCCCTGGGACTACACGCTCCTGGACGGCGAGACGGCCCATCCCGTCGCCGCCATCGGAACCACCGGCTACGCGACGTTCGCCGCCGCGGCGGCCGCCGCGGTCGCCGACGCGAACCATCCGACGGTCGAGATCATCGACGACCTCGCCGCCGGCGACACCTACACGCTCGCGGCCGGCGGCACGCTGACCGTCTCGACGAACGTTTTCGCGTTCGCGGACCGCGTGCTCGTCGACGCCGCGACGACCGTCCTCTCCGAGAGCGTGTCGGGCGACGACATCACCTACACGGCCGACACCCGCTCCTACACGGTCGTCTGGGTCGTGGACGGCAATTCGACCTCGGACACGGTCGAATACGGCGAGACGCCGTCCTACTCGGGCACGCCGACGAAGACCGATCCGACCGGCAAATACGGCTACGCGTTCGCGGGCTGGACGCCCGCCCTCGGCCCTGTCACGGTCTCGCCGACGACCTTCACCGCGACGTTCTCGACGAACATCGCGACGCCGCTCGCGGTTCCGCTCGCGAACCACGCGGTCGACGCGACGGTGACGGCCCCGACCGCCGCGGTGGCGCTCGCGCCGACCGGGACGATCTCGGGCGTGTCCTACACGGCGGTCCCGGCGGCCGCGTGGAGCGGCGAAAACGCGACGTTCTCGTTCACGGGCCTCGCGTGGAACGAGGCCACGGACTGGTCCGTCACGGCGTCGCAGGGCCAAGCGCCGCTGGCCGAGACGGCCCGCAACGAGGGCCGCTTCTACGCGAAGGCGTCGGCCACGTGGTTCGCCGCCGGCGACGGCGAGATCGACGACGCGGTGTCGAACGGCCTGGTCGGCTACACGGCGGCGGAGCCGTCCGCCTCGAACGAGACGGTCCGCGTCCGCGCGACGATCGGTGTTTCCGTCTTTCTGGACGAGCTGCCCGAGGTCGACGAAGCCGAGAAGGGCGTCTTCGCGGTCCTGAAGCTTCCGGGCGACGCGGCCGCCGCCTACTACGCCTGGACGGGCGACGCGACGCTCGGCACGGACGGCTGGGTCAAGCTCGCGGGCGCCGAGCCGAAGATCGGCACGGTCGACTACCTCGCGGTCTACGACCTGGCGGCCGAGACCCCGTCCGTCCGCTACTACGTCGACGGCGTCGCGCTCCGCACCGAGCAGGGCGGCGCGTACGCGATCCCGATCCGCGCCGGCACGCGCAGCCTCAAGGGCGTCTACTTCGCCGACGCGTCGTCCGTGAGCGGGCTCTCGGCCGTGCAGGACGTCTCCTACGTCGCCACCGTCGGCGCCACGCCCTACACGAACGCGGCGGACGTCGTCTCCGCGCTCGCGGCCGCGGACAAGGCCGCCGCGAACGACGTGACGGCCACGCTCCTCGCGGACGTCGGCGGCGGCCCCGTGACGCTCGCCGCCGGCGAGCAGGTCACGGTCGTCGCGGGCTCGCATTCCAACGGCCTCTCGTTCGCGGCGGCCGGCGCGCCGACCTACAAGGTGGTCGAAACCGCCGGCGACCCCGCCACGACGACGATCTACACGGTCGCGCTCGACGAGGCGACGGTGGTCTGGATCGCGGAGGACGGCTCGACGATCTACAGCACGAACGTGACGATCGGCACGTCGCCGGTCTTCCTCGGCGGGCCCCTGACCAAGTCCGCGACCGACGCGGCGCTCTTCACGTGGACGGGCTGGACCAACGCCGCGGGCGTGGCGTACGCGCCCGATGCCGAGCTGCCCGCGGTCGTCGCGGGCGGCACGAACTACACGGCGACGTTCAAGACGTGGACGAAGGTCGCGCGCCCGGTCGTCGCGAGCGGCCTGGTCTACGACGGCACCGAGCAGACGGGCGTGACCGTCGCCGCAGGCAGCACCGCGACGGGCGCCATCCAGGGCACGAACGCCGGGTCCTACCCGGTGACGGTCGCGCTCGACGCGGCGGACTCCGTGTGGGCCGACGCCACCGACCCGGCGGCCTCGACGGCCCGGGAGACCATCACGGCCGACTGGTCGATCGCCCGCGCGCCGGCCACGGTGGCGGCGGACGACGCCTCCAAGGTCGCGGGCAACCCGGATCCGGCGTCGTTCACGGCGACGGTGACGGGCGCCGTGAACGGCGAGACGCTGAACTACAGCGTCGCCCGCGACGCGGGCGAAGCGGCCGGCACCTACGACATCAACGTGACGCTCGGCTCGAACCCGAACTACGACGTGACGGCGACGAAGGGCACGTTCACGATCACCGACGCTGTGGCGATGGCGGTCACGGTCGCGGCGGGCGAGCCGCCGGTCCCGTCGACGAACTACTTCGACACGGTGCAGGCGGCGCTCGACTCGGCCGCCGGCGCGAATCCGGCGGTCGAGACGGTCGTCCTGCTCGCGGACGCGACGGAGACCGTGACGGTCACGAACGCGGTCGCGCTCGACCTGGACGGCAAGACGCTGACGGGCGACGTCACGAACGGCGTCGTGGGCGTCACGCTTGCGGGCGGCACGGTCACGGGCGACGTCGTCGCGACGGCCGGCACGCTCGCCATCGCGGGCGGCACCTACCAGGGCGCGCTCGTCGCGGACGGCGGCACCTTCTCCATCAGCGGCGGCACGTTCGCCGCGGATCCGTCGGCGTACGTGGCGGACGGCTACTACGCCGCGGGCGACGCGCAGAACGGTTACGAGGTGCTGCCGCGCCAGTCGATCCTCGGCACGACGATCACGGTCGCGGGCGGCACCTACACCGGCGCGGCGCAGACGCCCGCCCCGACGGTCGTGGCGGGCGGCGACACGCTGACGCCCGAGACCGACTACACGGTCTCCTACGCGAACAACGTGGACGCC
>JAFPUX010000142.1 GCA_017413145.1 Kiritimatiellia bacterium
ACCACCCAACCATGAAACTCCTCACCCGCCACTCGTCACTCGTCGCCGCCCTCGCGCTCGCCGCCGCGGGCGCAAGCGCCGCCGGCTTCCGCGCCGCACCCGTCGCCGACTACAAGGAAGGCGATTTCTCCTTCGGCTTCTCGGCCGGCATGACGTTCGTCGGCGGAGAAGCCAGCGAACACGTCTTCTGCCCGAAGTCCGCGGCGGCGCAATACGAGGAGGAATTCGGCAAGCCCGCCGGCAACCGGAACCACCAGCTCTCCCGCCTCGACTGGGACGTCGCCGCCTCGTTGGTCGGCCTTTCGGGGGCGGTCCGCTACGACCGCCTTTCGCTCAACTTCGGCGTCTGGTACGGCGGCAGCGGAACGGACGAGCTCGACATGGACGACTACGACTGGATGGAGGGCGACGACGTGCCCCACTCGGAGTATTCCCGGTCCGACGCCGAACTGACGGACGCCTGGACGTTCGACGCCAACGTCTCGTTCGACGTCTGGCGTTCGGAGGGCTTCACCGGGTCCGTCTTCGCCGGCGCGCGCCAGCAGCGCTGGAAGTGGACCTGCGACGGCCGCAACGACTACTGGTACTCCGAGAACGACTACGTCTGGACCCACGACAGGGCCCACGTCTGCGACTACCGCCAGGTCCTGTCCTTCGGCTACCTCGGCCTCGGCGGAACGTGGAAGCTCTCGGACGCGTTCGACCTTTCCGCCCACGCTTCCTGGGCGCCGGGCTGGAAGGGCCGCGACCGCGACAACCACATCGGCGCCGGCAAGATATCCAACGACTCCTTCGACTGGGACGGCGAGGTCTACGCCGCGGGCGTATCCCTCGACTGGCATGTCGCCGCGCGCGCGACGCTCTCCTTCGGCCTCGACTGGCAGAAGGCCACGCTCAACCGGGGCAAACTGCGCCAGACCGAATTCGAGAGCGGCGAAACCGACGAGATATCCGGCGGCGCCGGCATGGAGAACGAATACGTCGCCTTCACGCTCGCGCTGGACTACGCGTTCTAGCGTCGCGGATCCGCAAGACGGGCGGGGGGGGGGGTTCGCGACCCCCGCCCGTCTTGCATCGTCCGGACGCGCCGCCGGGGACGCGCGCGTGTTTTTTTTGTAACATCCGTCGCGGGTTTCGTGTATAATGTGCGACATGAAACTCCGACACTTCCCGCTCGCCGGCTCCGGGACGCTGGCCGCCGCGTCCTTTATCTTGGCTTTCGCGCCCGCGCTTCGCGCGCCCGCGCAAACGGCCGCCGTGAACCCGTTCACCTACCTCGGCCGCCTCATGGACTCCTCCCACGCCGCGTTCGACGCGGACCGCGTCGCGACGATCAGCGCCTACGACGCCGGCGGGACGCTCCTCGCGAAGAGCGAGACGTTCTTCCTCCCCGACTCCCGCCGCAACTACCGCCTCCGCATCCCGCTCGCGGACGGCGACGCGAAGGGCTTCTCGAAGACCGGCAACGTGCTCTCGATCGCCGTCGAGGACGACGCGGGCCGGGTGTGGTCGGGCGTCGTCGTCGACGCCGGCGCCACGAACGGCCTCTCCACCGTCGGCGAGCCCGGCGGCGTCTACGAGGTGGACATCGTCCTCGGCGAGGACAAGGACGGCGACGGCGTCGACGACGCCCTCCTCGAACGGCTCAAGCGGCAGTGGGAGATCTACGGCGATCCCTCCGAAACCGAGTTCGACCCGACGGCCGACCACGACGGCGACGGCGTATCCACGATCGACGAGGCGCTCGCCGGAACCAATCCCTTCGACAAGGACGACGCGCTCCGCATCAAGACCTTCGTCCTCGACGCGGAGACGCTCCGCGGCGCGACCAACGCCCTGACGAGCCTGTCCTTCCCCGTCGTCCTCGGCCGCGCCTACGCCGTGCAGACGGCGGACGCCCCCACCGGGACGTGGAGCAACGTCTCGTTCTTCCTCGCGCCCGGCGACGCCGCGCCCGTCAACGTGCTCGCCGTTTCCTCGAAGGCCACCGCAGCCGTCGGAGAACCCGTCACCGTCTACCTCCTCCCCGCGTCCGACCGCGACGCCGCCTTCTTCCGCGTGAAGGTCGAAGGCGACGCGAAACCGGAAGACTAGCCCCGCCCCCGCCACGACCATGAAACTCGTCACTCGTCACTCGTCACTCGTCGCTCTCTGCGCGGCGCTCTGCGCGCTCGCGCCGGAGGCGCGCGCGCAATGCGCAGACCAGAGCGTCACGCTCAAGTCCGGATGGAACGCGATCTACCTCGAAGTGTCGCCCGAGGCGGACGCCTCCGCGGTCTTCGCGGACTGGCCCGTCGACTCGGTCGGCGTCTACGACCCGGCTTCCTTCCTCGCCACGCGCCAGTTCTCGGCGGAGGTGGAGACGGACGGCCTCGTCCCGTCGCCGATTTTCATGTGGAACCGCGAATACCGCGAGGCGTCGTCCGTCTCGCGCATTCCCGCCGGCTCGGTGTGCATCTGCTTCAGCACGAACGCCGCGGCCTTCGAGGCGACGGTGCGAGGCGTCCCGGCGGCGCCGCGCACGACGTGGCACCGCAGCGAGGGCGGCGAGCTGCTGAACTACTTCGGCTTCTCGGTCCAGGACGGCGCAAAGGTCCTTCCCGCCGACTACCTCGCCGGTTTCGGCGACCTGGCGGGCGGATCGCTCCTGCGGATCGGCGGGCGGACGCGCGAGGACCCGCCCTCGCGCCTGCCGCTCTACGCGAACGACAAGGTCGAGGACGGCGAGGTGCTGCTCGTCGGCTCGACGGCCGTCTCGGACTGGTCCGGCGCGCTGTGGGTGTCGCCGATGGGCGGGCTCGACTTCGGGACGAACGCGGCGCTGCGCACGTTCTCGGTGCGGAACGACGGCGGTTCGCCGCGCACGGTCGCGCTGGAACTGCGCCGCGCGGCCGAGGAGCTCGACGGGCGCGTCACGTTCAAACCGGCGTTCCTGCGCTGGCGCGACACGGCGGCGACGCTCACGAACGCGACCTGGAACGTGATCGGATCCTTCGACGCGCACGGCCGGGCCGCCATCACGAACAAGACGCTCGCCGCGGGCGAGACGTGGACCCTGACGTTCGGCCTCGACCGCACCGCGCTGCCGGCCGGCCTCGAGCGCGGCGTCCCGTTCGGCGCGCTGCTGGCGGCGCTCGACGCCGACGGCGCCACGAAGATGAAGGCCGTCGTCCCCGTCCGCGGCGAATCGGCCGGCCTCGACGCCGCCTCGACCGCCTGGCCCGCCGGGCTCTGGGTGGCGGACGTGGCGCTGGACACCGTCTCGCTGACCAAGGACTCCGAGTTCGCCGAATCGGGCGGCGTCCTGAAGCTGCGCCTGCCGCTGCACGTCGACGGCGAAGGCAAGATCCGCCTCCTGCAGCGCGTCGTCGCCGCCGGGACGGAGGACGCGTCCGGCAACCTGGCCTACCGGCTCTACGCCGGATCGGCCGAGCCGCCCGCGACCGCGACGACCGCGATGCGGATCTCCTCCGTCGTGCTGCCGACCGAAACGCCCGTCGTGGCGGCGGACCCGGACTTTTCGGACTTCTCGTCGGGCCTGGCGACGTTCCGGTTCGTCGTGGAGGCCGGCGGCGCCACGAGCATCCTGCGCCATCCCTACCATCCGCAGCACGACGGCCTGCGCTGGGACTTCGCCACGCCCGCCCCGTCCGGCGACGACCTTTCCAACTACAAGTGGGACGTGAAGCCCGAGACCTTCTCCGTCACCAACGAGATCGCGCTCCTCGTCGAGTTCGACGGCGGCGAAGCCGCGTGGAACCCCGACGCGGACGCGGACGCCGTCTGCATCTGGTCCTTCGAAGGGCTCCGCCGCGAGGGTCCCGTCTACGCCATCGGCCCCGCCACCGTCCGCCGCGTCTCGCCCCTCTCCGAGCTCATTCTGGAATAGACCCCGCCACGATGAACGCAAAGGCCGCAATTCCTGGCGCGGATGCGCCCGCCTCCGATCCCCGCCGCGCTCCGCGCGCCGGGGCCGGCGGACCGCATCCGCGCCCGGTGGCGCCAAGCAGAGAAAGGACGCCGGAATGACCACGCTCATCGTCCTCCTCTGCCTCGTCGCCGCGCCGTTTCTCGCGCTCTGCGCGTTCGCCAAGTTGAACCCCGGTGCCTTCGGCGAATGGTTGCTTCACGTCGTGCTTTCCGCCAAACTGGACAAGAAGCGCTTCCGGATCCTGCGCAACGTCATGCTCCCGACGGCGGACGGCGCGACGACGCAGATCGACCACGTCGTCGTTTGCGCCGGCGGCGTATTCGTGGTCGAGACGAAGACCTACGGGAACAACGACACGCGGAAACGGCCCGGTTCCTGCTGGATCTTCGGAAGTCCGGGCGACCGCGAATGGACGGCATCCTACCCGCGCGGACGGAAGTTCCGGTTCCAGAACCCGATCCGGCAGAACTTCAAGCACATCGCGACCCTGTCCGAATGTCTCGGGATTCCGAAGGAATGTTTCAAATCCGTCGTCGCGTTTGCTGGAATGGCGAAATTCAAGACCGAAATGCCGCCCGACGTCATGCACTTCCCCGACGTCCCCGGATACATCCAAGCACACGAAAAGGACGACCTCGTCAAGCCCGAACAGGTTCCCGAAGTCGTCGATGCGATTCTCTCCTGGCAGGCAACTCTCTCCCGCGAACGCAAAGCCGCCCACGTCGAAAACCTCCGCAAGAACCATCCTCCCAAGGACTCGCCGTCCGCTCCGACCGCGTCCGCCGAACTGGCGCAAGGCGGAGATGGGACTGTTCCCGCCTGTCCGAAGTGCGGCGCCCCGATGGTCCTTCGCACCCGCAAATCCGACGGCGGCTCGTTCTGGGGTTGCCCGGCCTATCCGAAATGCCGCGGAATCCGCGAGTTTCAACCGAACCCCTGACCCCGCCACGAAACGAAACGGTTTCAAAACAACAAACCCAACCAAACCATGAAAACTCCACTCGTCACTCGTCACTCGTCACTCGTCACTGCGATCGCGGCGGCGATCGCGCTTTGCGCGCTCGCGCAAAGCGCCGCCGCCGCGGGGGCCGCCTTCACCTACCAGGGCGTCCTGCGGGCCGCCGACGGCACGGCGCTCCCGAAGACCCAGACGGTCGAAATGCGGCTCTACGCCTCCGAAACCGGCGGCTCCGCGCTCTGGGGCCGCACCTGCAACGTGTCGCTCGACGACGCGGGACTCTTCAACACGGAACTGTCCGACGACACGGGCACCGCAATCCCGGGCGGACCGACCGCCACGCTCGCCTCGGTCCTCGCGGACAACGCCGGAACGACGCTCTGGATCGGGCTCACCGTCGGCGGCACGAGCGGCGAAATCGCGCCGCGCCAGAAGATTCTCCCCGTGCCCTACGCGGTCGTCGCGTCCGACGTGGCGAACGCGAGCGGCGACTTCGCGGTCGCCGGCCGCGCGACGGCGAAGTCGGCGCAGGTCGAGGGCGCGGTCGCGGCCGGCTCGGTGCAGACGTCCGGCGACGTCTCGGTCGGCGGGAACCTGACGGTCTCCGGCACGATCTCCGGCTGCGGCACGGTGCCCGTCGGCGGCATCATCCTGTGGAGCGGCACCGCGGACGACGTCCCCGACGGCTGGGCGCTCTGCAACGGCCAGACCAAGAACGGACAGGCCACGCCGAACCTCTGCGACAAGTTCGTCGTCGGCGCGGGCGGAGAATACAAGCCGAAAGACACCGGCGGCGCGAAGGAAGTGACGCTCACGATCGACCAGATGCCCGCGCACACGCACGACTACAAGTTCACCGGCGCGGACCTCTCCGGCTCGTGGAAGAACCACAACTACTTCTACTGCCAGCACAACGAATATTCGGGCAACGGCAACACGAAGACCACCGAATCCCGCGGCGGCGGCAAGGCGCACGAGAACCGCCCGCCGTACTACGCGCTGTGCTACATCATGCGCGTCCGCTAGCGCGGCCGCGCAGTGACGAGTGACAAGTGACGAGTGACGAGTGACGAGAGGAGAGAAGAGATGAAAGAGAGTCCGTTGAGAGACAAGAACATGCCCCGCCTTTCGCCCTTGCAGGCGGAATGCGAAGAACTCCGGCAAATGCCGTCGGCCACCTGCAAAACGGCCGAGGAAAGGATTGCATCGAAATGAACTTCACGTTTTTGAAACGACACTTTCCACTCGTCACTCGTCACTCGTCACTCGTCGTTGCGCTGGCGTTTGCGCTCGTTTAGGCGCCACCCCGCGCCCAAACCGTGGAAAAAGCCCCCGCCCCCCCCGGGGCGGCTTTAG